>NZ_JBFUJP010000060.1:0-30671 GCF_056401315.1 Rhodococcus sp. P4_F5
ACCGGCGCGTTCGCGTTCTCCGAACTGGTGATGATGAAGTACATCGCGTACGGCATGATCGCGGCGCTGATCATCGACGCCACCCTGATCCGCATGTTCCTGGTCCCGGCGACCATGAAGCTGCTCGGCGACGACTGCTGGTGGGCGCCCGCGTGGATGAAGCGCTTCCAGGAGAAACTGGGCCTCGGCGAGCCGATCCTCGACGAGGCGCGGATGCCCGACAACGTGCCTGAGATCGAGGCGGTCGGGGTGCCACTGCCCCTGCCCGAGGGCGTCCGCGCATCGGGCCAGCCGTTGACCCGGGACGCGGTCGAACGCGTGCTGCCGGAGCGCACGGCCGCCGCACGCCGGATCGCGGAGACCGTAGAACCGCTGTTCGGCGAGCCGTTGACCGAGCCGATCCCGATGGTGACGCCCCCGGCGCCGCGCCCGGCCCCGCCTGCGCCCCCCGTCCGGCAGGAGGCTCGGCCGACGCCCCCGGCGCCGCGCCCGGCACCCGCGGAACGGCCGATCGAGAGCTGGCTGTCGGACCTCCGGGTACCCGCCCCGGCCCAGTCCCAGGGTCCGGCCGCGCACCCGACGCAGCAGCACGGCATGGCACAGTCGCAGTCCGCCCCGGCCCAGCCGGCGCCGACCCAGCCGGCGCCGGTCCAGTCCGTGCCCGCGCATCAGCGGTCGCAGCGCCGGGCCCTTCGTCCCGTCGAGCCCGTGGCCGATCGGAACGGGAGCACCCCGAACGGTGCCCACGGCCCCGCCGAGGACCAGAGCAACGCCGGCAAGCACCGGCACACCGAGGGCGCGCCGACCGTCAGCGTCAGTGAACTGCTGGCCCGGCAGAAGCGCGACTGACCCGAGCGCCCCGCGACCGATGTGTCGGCCCGGTCCCCCGGGCCGACACGTCCGTGCCGACGCGGCCGCGAGCGGTCAGCGCAGCATCCGCCGGAAGGTCGTCCCGAACGGGTGCTTCGCCGTGATCGACCCGAATCGCACCCGGCCTCGCACCACCAGGTGCAGCGGTCCCATCGGCGGACCGGTCCGCACCTTGTTGGTTGCGCTGCCGCCGACGG
This sequence comes from Rhodococcus sp. P4_F5, assembly GCF_056401315.1. Classification (NCBI taxonomy): domain Bacteria; kingdom Bacillati; phylum Actinomycetota; class Actinomycetes; order Mycobacteriales; family Nocardiaceae; genus Rhodococcus; species Rhodococcus sp. P4_F5. The sequence goes on from NZ_JBFUJP010000060.1 coordinate 1,068, forward strand.
TCTCGACGCCGTTGAGGTCGACGGTGGCCTCCGGCGGCACGATCAGCGAGATGGTGCTGCAGTAGTCGTCCACGATCAGCTCGACCACCTGGGTCTGCATCACGGCCTCGCTGAAGTCGAGGGTCACGGTCGACATCCGGCTGTCCACGTGCAGCGTCGGCGGCACCTGCCAGCGCCCCTTGCGCGCCACCGTCGACATCCGGCCGCGCACCACCTGTCCCGACTGCGGTCCCGGCGGCTGCAGGTAGCCGGGCTGCGCATACCCGGGCTGCGGGTGTCCGGGCGCCGGGTACGCGGGCTGCGCGGCGGCCGTCGGCGGCGCGACCGRCTGCCCGTGCTCGCCGACCAACTGCACGCCGGGCAGGTCGTAGAGCACCACGTTCAGTTCGCCCCTGGTCTTCGCGGCCAGCGCCGTGTCCATCCGCTCGGTGAACTCGCCGAGCGAGAGCAAACCCTGCCCGACCGCCCGTTGCAGCATCTCACCGACATGTTCGCGTTCCGCGTCCGRGACTCTGAGGTCTCGCGCGGCCACCGGTTCCCTCGCCTCCATGCGTTCCAGGATAGAGGCGCTCACCACTACTTCGGCTCGTCCGGGGTGGCGGGGAACAGCGGGACCTGAGGGTCGTCGATCTCCACCTCGCCGAGGACCGCCTCGGGGTCCGGGGCCAGCAGCGACCGGATCGCGGTGTTCAGCACCGCGACAATGGGGACGGCGAGCAGGCCGCCGACGATCCCGGCCAGCACGATGCCGGCGGTGATCGCCAGCACCACTGCCAGCGGGTGCAGACGGACCGCCCGACCGAGCAGCAACGGCTGCAGCACGTGACCCTCGAGCTGCATGATCCCGATGATGATGCCGAGCACGATCAGCGCCGTGACCAGGCCCTTGGTCACCAGCGCGACGAACACCGCGACGAACCCCGTGAGGAAGGCGCCGACGATCGGGATGAAGGCGCCGATGAACACCAGCGAGGCCAGCGGCAGCGCCAGCGGGACGCCGAGGATCGCCAGACCGGCGCCGATCCCGACCGCATCGGCCGCCGCGACGACGACGGTGGCCCGCACGTATCCGACCAGCGACGCGAATCCCTGGCTGCCCGCGAGTCGGACCCGCGGGCGGGAGCCGGTGGGGACGATTCGGGTGACGAACTCCCAGACCTGCTCGCCGCCGTAGAGGAAGAAGATCAGGGTGAACAGGGTGAGCAATGCGCCGGTGAAGATCTCGCCGATCACGGTCGCGGTGGTGAGCGCGCCACTGGTCAGTGCCTCACGGTTGTCCTGGATGGCCGTGACCACCGAGTCCCCGGCCTGGCGAATCTGGTCCTCGGAGAAGTGGAAGGGCCCGGCGGTCAGCCAGTCCTGGATCTGCGTGACCGACTGCGTGAACTGGTCGGTGAGCTGGGGCAGGCCCTCGACGAACTGCTGGACGACGAACGCCAGGATCCCCGCGACAACTCCGATGCCCGCGACCAGGACCACCACGACTGCGGCGGAGCGTGGGACTCCACGGCTCTGCATCCAGTCCACCAGTGGCACCAGCAACGCAGACGCCAGCAGCGCCAGACCCACCGGGATCAGGACCGTCTCGAGTTTCGAGACGATGTAGCCCAGCGTCACCAGGGCCGCGAACAGCACCAACAGCCGCCACGCCCACTCGGCACCGACCCGCACCAGCGGGTGCACCGACGACGCGTCGGCACCCCGGTCCGGGGTCGGAGTCGGCTCGTCCGCCGTCATCCGGGCGAGCCTATCCGGGTACGGACGGGTTCGCCCGGTACTCGCCGCGCGCCGGCGCGCTCCCACGGATGGGGCGAGCTGCCGGGACCGGATTCGCGTGGGCCCGCCACGCCCGGAAGGCCGCTGGCAGCACGCGGATCACACGGTGTCGGTGCCACCCCGTTAAATTGGTCGTTGTGCTGGCATCTTCCTATCGAGCGGTCGCGCTGACAATGCGCAGTCGTTGGCCGCTCTACATGGGTTCGATGATCCTGGCGAACTTCATCGGCGCGGTGCTGGTGCTGGCATTCATCCGGTACGGGCTGCCGATCACCGAGTCCGACGCGATCGTCGCGGACCGCGTCCGCAACGGCGTCATCTTCGGCGTCTACCTGATCGCGGCCGGCGCCGTCAGCCTGGGCGCCGCCGCGATGATGCTGCGTTCGGTGATCCGCTGGCAGCTGCGCGGCGGCCCGCCGACCCGCAGCGAGCAGATGGCCGCGCTGCACGCCCCGCTCCGGCAGGCGATCGTGCACCTGGTGCTGTGGGTGGTCGGCGGCATCCTGTTCGTCGCGCTGACCCTCGCGGACATGCCCTCGCTCGCGATCGCGGTCGTGGTGACGGTGTGCATGGCCGCGACCACCACCTTCGGCTTCACCTACATGCTGGGCGAGCGCATTCTGCGGCCGGTGGCGGCGCGGGCGCTGAGCGAGGGCCGCTTCGACCGGACCCTGGCTCCGGGCGTCGGCACCCGGATGGCGATGACCTGGGGGCTGGGCACCCTGATGCCCGTCATCGGGATCGTGCTGTTGTGTGCGACCCAGCTGAGCACCGACCTGCAGTTCACGACGGACTCGCTGGCGGTGGCGATCCTGCTGCTGTGCGGGATGGCGATCACCGTCGCGTTCGTGCTGTCCATGCTCACCGCCAGCCAGATCTCGGACCCGATCCGGCAGCTGCGGAAGGCCATCGAACGCGTCCAGCGCGGCGCCACCGACGTGCAGGTCGAGGTGTTCGACGGCAGCGAGATCGGCCGGCTGCAGGTGGGCTTCAACCGGATGATGGAGGACGCCGCCGAGCGGCAGGTGCTGCGGGAACTGTTCGGTCAGCACGTCGGCGAGGACGTGGCCCGCCGGGCGTTGCAGTTCGGCACCGAACTCGGCGGCGAGACGCGGTTCGTGGCGGTGCTGTTCGTGGACATGGTCGGCTCGACGGGGGCCGCCGCCGAACGCCCGCCGGGCGAAGTCGTCAACATGCTCAACGAGTTCTTCCGCGTGGTGGTCTCGGTGATCGACGAGCACAACGGGTTCGTCAACAAGTTCATGGGCGACGCGGCCCTGGCGATCTTCGGCGCCCCCCTGGACCGGCCCGACGCCCCGACCGCGGCACTGTCGGCGGCCCGGGAGCTGCGGTTCGCGCTCGACGAGATCACCGGCCTGGACATCGGCATCGGCGTCTCGGCCGGCCTGGCGGTGGCCGGGAACATCGGCGCCGCCGAGCGCTTCGAGTACACCGTGATCGGCGACCCGGTGAACGAGGCGTCCCGGCTCACCGAGCTGGCCAAGCTGCACCCGAGCCGGGTACTGGCCTCCACCAGCGCGTTGTACTTCGCCGACGAGGAGGAACAGTCCGAGTGGGAGCTCGGCGACCAGGTGCTGCTGCGGGGCCGCACCCGGGTCACCGACCTGGCCTCGCCGGTGCGATATCCGTGACATCACGGCGCGCAGGGTTCGGGCAATCTGGGCCCGGTTGGCTAGTCTGACGTAGTGGTAGCGCCGCAGCCCGACCCTCGTGGGGGCGTCCCCCGCAAGCAAGAGGTGCCCGCGCCCGAACGTTCCGGCGGCCGGTTCCGGTGGCTCAAGTGGGTGGCCGGCCTGGCACTGGTCGCACTGCTCGTCGGCGAGGGCGTCTACCTGTGGCCGCGTCTGCACGAGTCCTGGGAGGCGCTCTCCGAGATCCACTGGGGCTGGCTGGCCGCGTGTGTCCTCGCCCAGGCCGTGTCGCTGAGCGGCTACGGCCGGGTGCAGAAGCAGTTGCTCCACGCCGGTGGCGTGCGGGTACGCCAACTCGACTCGGTGTCCGTCGTCTACGCGTCCACCGCGATGGCGGTGACCCTGCCCGCCGGCCAGGTCTTCTCCACGGCCTTCACCTACCGGGAGACCCGGCGCTGGGGTGCGAGCCCTGTGGTCGCATCGTGGCAACTGGCGATCTCCGGCGTGATCGCGGCGGCCGGCCTGGCACTGCTCGGCGTCGGCGGCGCCATGCTGGTCGGAGGATCGGTCAGCCCGTTCACCCTCGCCTTCTCGGTGGCGGGGCTGATCGCGTTTATCTACGCGGTCCGCTACGTCAGCGCACACCCGAACTCCATCGAGGCCGCCGCCCGCTGGGTGCTGGTCCGCGTCAACGCCATGCGCCACAAGCCGTCCGACACCGGGATGCACGCGGTCCGGGAGACGCTCGACCAGCTCGAGTCGGTGCGACTCGGACGCAAGGACGGGGCACTGGCGCTCGGCTGGTCGGCCGTACACCGGCTCGGCGACGTCGCGTGCCTGGCCTTCGCCTGCTACGCGATCGGCGCGGACCCGCTCCCGGCGGGACTGCTGATCGCGTTCGCCGCGGGCAAGGCGGTGGCCACCATCCCCCTGGCGCCGGGCGGGCTGGTGTTCGTCGATGCCACCCTGATCGCGACGCTGACCACCGCGGCGAGCATCAGCGCCTCGCAGGCCGTCGCCGCCGCGTTCGTCTACCGGGGCGTGAGCTTCATCCTGGTGGCGCTGGTCGGCTGGATCGTCTTCCTGGTCCTGTTCCGGGTGCACCAGCACGAGGACCTGCACTTCGACGTCGAACTCGAGCGCAACGAGCAGAAGGCGATGCACGAGCGTGACCGCGAGGCCGACCCGCTCAACCCGCTGACCGACCCGACCCCCAAGCGCGCCGACCCCGCCTGACGCCCGCACCCGGCTCGCTCCCCAATGTCACATTGGGTGCCCCAGGGTTCCCCGATGTCACATTGGGGAACCGTTAGGCAGCGCCCCTCGCCCCTCGTGCAGCGCGCCGAGCATCGCGTCGAGGTGCGCCCGGCTGATCCGCACGGCCGCCTCGGCGTCGCCCGCCGCTACCGCCTCCACGAGCAGCTGGTGGTCGTCCGCATCCGGCGCCGGATCTCGGCGGCGCAGGTCCAGCAGCTCGACCATCTCGACCATCGCCTCCGTGAGCCGCGGCACGAAGGTTTCGAACAGCTCGGTCAGCACCGGGTTGTGAGCGGCGACCACCACCGCCCGGTGCACCTCGATGTCGGCCGCCACGAACTCCGCGTCGCCCTTGCCGGATGCCGCGGCGCGCCGGTCGAGGGCACGGCGCATCAATCTCACGTCCGCGTCGGTGGCGCGCTGGGCGGCGAGCCGCGCCGCCTCGACCTCGAGGGCGTTGCGGACCTCGACGACCGCGGCAATGGCCTCCCCACGCAGCACGCTCGTCCAGCCGTCGCCGAGGGGTTCGGTGCGCTCGACGAAGACACCGACGCCCTGGCGGGAACGCAGCAAGCCCTGACCGGCGAGCATCCGCAGCGCCTCCCGGACGGTGGACCTGCCGACGCCCAGTTCGACCGCGAGAGTGGTCTCCCCCGGCAGCCTCGCCCCGACGTCCCACTCCCCCGCGCCCAGCCGGGACAGGAGCAGGTCGGCGGCCTGATCGGCCAGCAGGTTGCGCCGTAGTGGCGACGCCAATTTCTCTCCTCAGGTTGTCAGACAAGTCGATCTCGCCTAGCGTACCGCTCGTGGCCACTCGGGTTCTCCTCCTCGGCAGCCGCGGCGGGGCCTGACCGGACCGGCTCCCCGCCGCGGGGTTCCGCCGTGCCGGTCGACCGACCGCCCACCGCAGGAGCTTCCCCGTGAACTGGAATCGCCAGACCCCGTCCGCCATGCCCTCGCACCGCTACCGCCCGTACACCGACCGGGTCCCGGTACCGCTGACCGAACGAACCTGGCCGTCGACCCGCACCACCACCGCCCCGTTGTGGGTGCCGGTGGACCTGCGCGACGGCAACCAGGCGCTCGCCGAACCGATGGACCCGGCCCGCAAACGCAAACTCTTCGAGCAGCTGGTTGCCATGGGCTACAAGGAGATCGAGGTCGGCTACCCGTCGGCCAGCCAGACCGACTTCGACTTCGTGCGCGAATTGGTCACTGCGGACCTCGTTCCGGACGACGTCACGGTCGTGGTGTTCACCGCCGCCCGCGCCGACCTGATCGAGCGCACCTACGAGTCGGTGCGCGGGCTGCCGGACGTGGTGGTGCACATGTACACCGCGACCGCCCCGACCTGGCGTCAGGTGGTGCTCGGCCACAACCGGGACCGGTTGCACCGCTTGATCTTCGAGGCCGCACAGGATGTCGCCCGCGGCGGCGACCACCGGCCGGGCGTCCGCTACGAGTTCTCCCCCGAGGTGTTCAACCTGACCGAGCCGGACTTCGTGCTGGAGGTGTGCGACAGCCTCACCGAGCTGTGGGACGCCAGCGAGGACCGGCCGGTGATCCACAACCTGCCTGCGACGGTGGAGGTTTCGACACCGAACGTCTACGCCGACCAGATCGAGTACATGYACCGGAACCTGGCCCGACGTGAGTCGGTGATCCTGTCGGTGCACCCGCACAACGACCGCGGCACCGGCGTCGCGTGTGCGGAACTGGCGGTGCTGGCCGGCGCGCAGCGAGTGGAGGGCTGCCTGTTCGGCAACGGCGAGCGAACCGGCAACGTGGACCTGGTGACGCTCGCACTGAACCTGCACTCACAGGGCGTGGACCCGATGATCGACTTCTCCGACATCGACGAGGTGCGCCGAACCGTGGAGTACTGCAACAGGATTGCCGTGCACGAGCGACACCCGTACGGCGGCGACCTGGTCTACACGGCGTTCTCCGGGACCCATCAGGACGCCATCAAGAAGGGGTTCGCCCACCACCACGCCAGCGCCGCGGCGGCCGGCGTCGAGCCGGGGCAGGCGCCCTGGGACGTGCCGTACCTGCCCATCGACCCCCGCGACGTGGGCCGCGACTACGAGGCGGTGATCCGGGTCAACAGCCAGTCCGGCAAGGGCGGCATCGCATACCTGCTGCAGACMGGGTACGGGCTGGACCTGCCCCGGCCGCTGCAGATCGACTTTGCCCGACGCGTGCAGCGGTCCACCGACGACAGCGGGGCCGAGGTGACCGCGGAGCAGTTGTGGGACTGGCTGCTGAGCGAGTACGGCCACCGCGGCGAGCTCGCGGGCTGGTCGGTCGAGCACCGTGACGCTGGCGCCCACCTGCAGGTCCGCGCCAGCGTCGACGAGCTCGCGGTCGACGGCGCGGCCGACGGCACCGGCCCCGCCGAGGCACTGAGCCGGATCCTGACCGAGCACGGACGCCCCGTGGAGGTGCTCTCGCTCGTGCAGCAGCCGACGGGCACGGGCGGCGACCGGCGAGTGATCACCTACGCGCGGTGCAGCAGCGGCGGGACCGCGCGTTGGGGCATCGGGCTCGACCAGTCCGTGACGGCCTCCGCGTTGCGCGCCGTGCTGGCCGCCGCCACCCGGACGGAGGCTACTCAGCCGGCGTGACGATACGGTGCCGGTCGAAACACCCTTCACCCAAGCGCGTTTCGGCCGGCACCGCGTGGAGTTGCGGTCAGCTGAGGCTGGAGGACAGCATGCTGCTGYCGGCGCCGCTGGTCAGCAGGTCCGCGACGATGCTGCTGCCACCGTCCATCTCGAGGGTGGAGCTGCCCAGGTCCAAGGCCTGACCGAGGCTGCCGACGCCGCCCGGGGAGAAGACGACCTGGTAGCTGTACGACAGGACCGCGTTCTGCTCTGCACCGTCGACGCACGCTCCGACGACGGCGTAAGCGCCCGGTGTGATCGGCTTGAGCAGACCGGGGTTGAACCCGTTCTCATCGGTCGCGGTGGTGCTCTCCGACTTCGGCGACGCGTCGGACGTCGGATTCCCGATGTAGTGGACCGTGTTCATGAGTTCGCCGAAGCCGGGCCACTGATCCATCGGTGTCGCGGCGAGGGGCAGCGCATCGGTCGCCTTGAGGACGATCGGCACGCACATGACACCCTGACCAGCACTGGTCTGAGTGAGCGTCATCTCGATGACATCGCCGTCGGCGTTCGCCGAGATCTCCGGCGCCGGCACCTCGCCGGCCGGGGCCGCGGACGCGATACCCGGCAGCGCGAGGGCCAGGGCGCCGGTGAGTGCCGCGGCGGCGCCGGCACAACGGGCGATGGTCGCCTTCTTCGACAAAGGTTTTCTCCTTGCTTCCATGAAGGGGCGCCGATCACCGCCACACCGCCCCAGATCGAGTGCAGCAGAGGCGAATACGCGACAGCCCCAAGGGGCGGACAAACCAGACAAAGCGGCGAAGCAAGGCGAACCTACCACGGGAACTTACTGAGCAGTAAGAACACTCCCGAGGAATCTCCGTGCCGAGAATCGGTGACGCAGATCACATCCGGTTGCGGGAAGAAACCCGACGGTGGCACGGTTGAGACAACCAGTGCTTCAAGATTCAACTACTTACCCTCGGGAGTTCACATGACCACCGCCATCGCCCTGCCCACCCTCACCCCCGGCACCTGGGCCATCGACGCCAGTCACTCCACCGTCGGCTTCTCCGTGCGCCACCTGATGGTCAGCAAGGTCCGCGGCCGCTTCCAGGACTTCTCCGGCGCCATCACCGTCGCCGAGGACGGCACCCCCTCCGTCGAGGCGCAGATCCAGGTCGCGTCCATCACCACCGACAACGAGCAGCGCGACGGCCACCTCAAGACCGCCGACTTCTTCGACGCCGCGCAGTTCCCCACCGCGACCTTCAAGTCCACCTCGGTCACGGCCAAGGGCGAGGACTTCATCGTCACCGGCGACTTCACCCTGCGCGGCGTGACCCGGCCCGTGGACCTCAAGCTCGAGTTCAACGGCGTCAACCCCGGCATGGGCCACGGCCCGGTCGCCGGCTTCGAGGCCAGCACCGTGATCAACCGCAAGGACTTCGGCATCAGCATCGAGATGCCCCTCGAAGGCGGCGGCGCCGTGGTCGGCGACAAGATCACCCTCACCCTCGAGATCGAGGCCGGCCTCCAGGCCTGATCCCCACACGCAGAACGACGCCCTCCACCGCGCCCCATCTCCTGGGGTCGCGGTGGAGGGCGTTCTCGCGTCTCTAGCTGCCTGCAGCCATGTCGAGCACCGCGAGATGGCTGAACAGCATGCTGGTACCGATCGGGTTACCGCCGCCGGGATACACGGTGCCGCTCGGCGCGGCCATCGTGTTGCCCGCCGCGTACAGACCCGGGATCGGGTCGCCCGACTTGTCGAGCACCCGCGCCGCGGTGTCCGTGCGCAGCCCGCCCTTGGTGCCGAGATCGGAGATGCCGAACGCGGCCGCATGGAACGGCCCCTGGTCGATCGTGACCAGCGGCGGCTCGCCGCCCGAGAACGCCCGGTCGTACGCCTCGTCGCCACGGCCGAAGTCCTTGTCGACGCCCTTGGCCACGAACTCGTTGAACCGCGTGACGGTGGCGGCCAGGTTCTCTGCGGGGATGCCGATCTTCTCGGCGAGCTCCTCGAGGGTGTCCGCGGTGTGCCACAGGCCGGCCGCCTGATACTTCTCCGCCTCGACCATGGAGACGTTGGTGGCCTTGACCGGAGGAACCGCACCCTCCTTGTTGTCGTAGACCATCCAGTACGGCAGCGTGACCGTGCCGTCCTCGAGCTGCCGGATCACGTCGCGACCGAGGCGGTCGTACGGCGCGGACTCGTTGACGAACCGCTTGCCGTCCTGGTTGACGAAGATGCCGCCGGTGAACCACAGCGCGAACGCGGAGCGGCCGTCCGGGTGGGTCATGCCCGGCGACCACCAGGCCTCGCCCATCAGGTCGGTGTCGGCGCCAGCCGCGATGCCGGCCTCGTGTGCCTTGCCGAGGTTGGCCCACGGGCCCATCGTGTCGCGGGCCTCACCGGGCACCCCGAACTTCTGCCGCAGCTCGTCGTTGCCCTCGAAGCCGCCGGCCGCGAGCACGACACCCTTGCGGGCGCGGATCGCGACGCGCTCGCCGTCGCGCTCGACGATGGCGCCGACCACGGCCCCGTCCTCGACCACCAGCTCCACGAGCGTCGTGTTCAGGTTCAGGGTGGCGTTCGGGTACTTGGCGATCGCCTTGAGGAACCGGGCGATCAGCGCGCGGCCGCCGATGAAGTAGTCGTCGGGCGCGGGTGTGCCGAGCCGGTCGGTGTCGAGCGGTCCGCGCACCAGCTCACGCAGCTCGGGGGCCTCCGACACCGGCAGCACCGACGGCATGGTGTGCCGCTGACCGTCGAGGCGGGCCTTGGGGGCCTTGCCGAAGTAGTCGGGCCACGGCAGCATCTCGAACTTGAGGTTCTCGTCCTGCTCGAGGTACTCGATGAGCGGGGCGCCGCCGCGGACGTAGGCGTCCTGCAGCTCACGAGGGGTCCGATCGCCGACCACCGAGTGGTAGTACTCGAGCGCGTCGTCGATGGTGTCGTCGGTGCCCGCGCGCGTGAGCACCGGGTTGCACGGGAACCACACCCCGCCACCGCCCGAGTACGCGGTGGTACCGCCGAACTTGTCGGTGGCCTCCACCAGGACAACCGACAGCCCCTCGCGGGCCGCGGTGTAGGCGCCGGTGACGCCACCGCCGCCCGAGCCCACCACCAGGACGTCGCATTCCTCGTTCCACTGGGTCATGTTGCTCACAGCCTCCTGAAGTCTGAAGTTCTGATCGGAAGTATCGCGCCACACGCTAGGTACGGCCGGGGAATTTGCCGACAGGCCGTCCCGCGGAGAGGGACATCCGGTCCGGGCCTACGCTGGTCGTCGTGAAGAAGGTGCTGCCAGTCCTCGCCGTCGACGTCGTGCTCGTGATCGTGTTCTGCGCGATCGGCCGCCGCAGCCACGACGAGGCCGACGTCCTCGCCGGGCTCGCGTCGACGGCCTGGCCGTTCCTCGGCGGACTCGCGGTCGGGTGGCTCGCGACGTTCGGTCTGTACCGGAACAAGTTCGACCCCCGCCTGGTGGTGCCGACCGGGGTGCTGGTGTGGCTGTCGACGCTGGTGGTCGGGATGATGCTGCGCGTCGTCGGTGGCCAGGGCACCGCGTTCAGCTTCGTTCTGGTGGCCGGCACCGTGCTCGCGGTGTTCCTGATCGGCTGGCGTGCGATCTACGGCCGGGTGCGCGCCCGCACCTCCCGCTGACACCGCGCCACTGACACCGGGCCGCTGACACGCGCGGCGTTCGCGCCGGGCGTCCGGCGCTCCGGTGTGGGACGCTTTTCGGATGAGCGAAGTGTCTTCGCTACCCCGGGACCCCAAGTCCGACCGCGGATTCTTCGGTCAGCCGTTTGCGCTGGCCAACCTCTTCGGCGTCGAGATGTGGGAACGGTTCTCGTTCTACGGCATGCAGGGCATCCTGCTGTACTACCTCTACTACTCGGCCGCCGAGGGCGGGCTGGGCATCTCCGAGGCGGCCGCGGTCAGCATCGTCGGCGCGTACGGCGGCACCGTCTACCTCTCCACGATCCTCGGCGCCTGGGTGGCGGACCGGCTGCTCGGCTCCGAACGCACCCTGTTCTACAGCGCCGTGCTGGTGATGCTCGGCCACGTGGCCTTGGCGGCGATCCCGGGGCTGGTGGGGGTCGGCGTCGGACTCGTCGCGATCGCGGTGGGCAGCGGCGGCCTCAAGGCGAACGCGACGTCACTGGTCGGGGACCTCTACTCCGAGGGCGACGAGCGCCGCGACGCCGGGTTCTCGCTGTTCTACATGGGCATCAACCTGGGCGCCTTCGTGGGGCCGCTGCTCACCGGGTGGGCGCAGAAGAACTGGGGCTTCCACGCCGGCTTCCTGCTCGCCGCGATCGGCATGGCCGTCGGCCTGATCCAGTACACGATCGGGCGCAAGCGGCTGGCGGGCATCGGCGCGACGCCGTCGAACCCGCTGCCCACGGCCGAGCGGTTGCGGTACCTCGCGATCGCGGCGGCGGCGCTGGCGGTCCTCGCGGCCGCTGCGGGCGTCGGGCTGATCACCACCGAGAACCTCTCCGACGTGGTGGTCGGCGTGACTGTCGTCGCCTCGATCGGGTACTTCGTGGTCATCCTGTCGAGCCGGAAGATCACCAGCACCGAGCGCAGCCGGGTGCTCGCGTTCATCCCGATGTTCCTGGCCAGCGCCGCGTTCTGGTCACTGTTCCAGCAGCAGTTCACGGTGGTCGCGATCTACGCCGACAAGTACCTCGACCGCAACCTGTTCGGCTGGGAGTTCCCCGCGTCGTGGGTGCAGTCGATCAACCCCGTGTTCATCATCATCTTCGCGGGCGTGTTCGCCGCGATGTGGACCAAACTCGGGCCACGCCAGCCCTCGACGCCGCTGAAGTTCGCCGCGGGCACGACCATCATGGGCCTGGCGTTCCTGTCGTTCCTGCCGTTCTCCGGCGGCGGCGAGAACAGCGCGCCGCTGCTCGGACTGGTGTTCACGCTGCTGCTGTTCACGTTCGCGGAACTGTTCCTGTCCCCGGTCGGGCTGTCGCTGTCGACCAAGCTGGCCCCGCGGGCGTTCCACACCCAGATGGTCGCGCTGTTCTTCCTGTCGGTGGCGCTGGGTTCGTCGATGGCCGGCACCCTGGCGAAGTACTACGACGAATCCGACCAGGCGCCGTACTTCGCCTGGATCGGGGCGGCGTCGATCGGCGTCGGCCTCGTGATGGTGCTGCTCTCGCCGTGGATCAGCAAGATGATGCGCGGGGTGCACTGAGCGGCGCCCTTGTGTGGCACCTGGCCACGGGCGGACGATGGAAGGGAGCCACGACAGAACCGGCTCCTTCCGCTCGTTCGTCCTCTCCAAGGTGTGAGCATCATGTCCGCCAAGATCACGAAAACCCTCGCCGCCACCGCCATCGCCCTGACCGTCGGCGTCTTCGCCGCCCCCGTCGCCACCGCCAGCGAACTCCCGGTCGTCTCGCCCGCCGTCGGCTCGGTGTCCCTGTGCTTCAGCGTCCCGCTCGGGTCCGCCGCGCTCGTCTGGTGCATCTGAGCCGAGCCGGGCTCGTCAGCCGGAGCGGCGCGACCACCCTCAGCTACTGAAAACGGGCCTCGGGAACGGACCTGATCCGTACCCGAGGCCCGTCAACGTGTCAGTTCGGCATGACCTGGGCCTGGGCGAGGTCGTAGACGGCCTTCTCCTGGTCCACGAAATGGCTGGCAGACATGTGCGGTCGGGCGGAGTCTCCCCCGGTGAGGACGGTCTCCAAGACCGGGAGGCCGCCGTCGGCGTTGACGAAGTGGGAGGTGACACCGACCTGGATGCCGGTGCCGGTCGCCGGGTCGTACTGCTCGAACCAGGGTCCGCCGCTGGCGCCGGGGCTGATGGCCGCGGGCAGCACGTCGAGGTACTTGCTGGTGATGCCCGTCGTCTTGCCGGAGCTGATCTTGAGGGTACGGCCGTCGTAGGAGCGCTGGAGTGCGGACGGCACCCCGTGCTCGTTGGCCGCGCCCGTGCGGGTCGGGACACCGTTGACGAACGGGGGCGCGTACCAGCTCTTGATGTTGTCGGCGGGGTAGCCGAAGCCGGTCAGCACCTGGCCCTGGGGCAGGTTGAAGCCGACCTCCTGGCCGCCGGTGACCTGCTGGATCGGCCGGCTGTCGGTGGGGCTGTCGACCAGGAACGCGGCCATGTCGTGCATGGGTCCATCACCGAACTGGCTGGGGTCGACCCGCCATTCGCTGGTGATCCACTGACGGGTCACTCCCCACACGCCGTGGGGCGCGATGTCGGTGCCGGGCAGCGCCCCGCTCCCCTCCGGAGTGCCGAGGACGTAGCGGGCCAGAGCGGCACCGTTGAAGCCCGGGATGAAGACCGCCCTGTCGGTCGCCACGTTCTCCAACCCGGTGCCGAAGTCCCAGTTGGCGGAGTTCGACTCGAAGCAGTGGGCAGCGGTGAGCACGACGCTCTGGTTCGCGCTGTTGACCACGTTCGCCGAGCAGCTGGACCAGAAGTAGTCGGTGGTTCCCACCTTGCTGCGCTTGAGGAACAACTTCCCGGCGGTCTTGGTGATCAGGCCGGTTTCCGTGGAGGTGGCGCTGAGGGCGTCGCCTCCGGCGGTCGGCTCGACGATGGCGTCGCTGCCCTGGCCGTTGATCCCGCCTCCTGCCTCACTGATGTCGTCATCACTGAGACCGGCTATGGCGAGCCGGTCGACGGTCCAGTAGTTGACCGCATCCTGCAATTCCGCGGCGTAGCCGCTACCGGCGGCGACCATGGCCGGCCGCTCGTAGGGTGCCGTGGACTTCGTGCTGGCGGACCCGGTGCTTGCGGACCCGGAGGTGCCGAGCACGGGCGCCTCCGTGGACCCTGCGCTTGCGGGCGCGGAAGTGGCGAGCAGGGCCGCCGCGGTGGTCACCGCAACAGCCCAGCTGACGCCCGTCAATGTGCGCATTTTCCCCAAACCCCCAAAAGAACATGAATGATCTGGTGAAGATACGGCACTCGTGGTCATGCGGTCTCGGGTATCGGGAGATAGGTCGGGCCCGGTTCGCCGGTGCTGTCGTCGACGGCGGAGCGGATACCCAGATGCTGCGCATTGATAGCGGGGCCAGGCCGAACCGGAGGACACGGCCGCATACGGCGCAGCCGGGGAGGGCGTGCGGAACTTCCTCTCCGGCCAACTTCCGAAGCCGCAGCTGGGCTGGACCGGCACCAGTTCCGTGCGGCATTCGTCAGCTGAGGTCGCTCACTTCGACGACAACCACGCTGAGCCGAAACCCGGCCAACACCAACATGATCCGCTGGGGGTCGGCGGAATCGTCTTCACCGGCTACCGAAAACGGGCCTCGGGCACGGACCCGATCCGTACCCGAGGCCCGTCAACGTGTCAGTTCGGCGCGACCTGAGCCTGGGCGAGGTCGAAGACGGACTTCTCCTGAGCCATGAAGTGGGTGACCGAACCGTGCGGGCGGGCGGGATTCATGTTGGCGAAGAGGGTCTCCAAGACCGCCGTGCCGCCGTCGGCGTTGACGAAGTGGGAGAGGACGCCGACCTGGATGCCGGTGCCGGTGGCCGGGTCGTACTGCTCGAACCAGGGTCCGCCGCTGGCGCCGGGGCTGATGGCCATGGGCAGCACGTCGAGGTACTTGCCGGTGACGGCGGTCGACTGACCCGAGCTGACCTTGAGCGTACGGCCGTCGAAGGAGCGCTGGAGTGCGGCCGGCGTCCCGAACACGTTGGCCGCACCCGTGCGGGTCGGGACGCCGTTGACGTACGGGGTCTTGTACCAGCTGATGGCGTTGTCGGTCGGGTAGCCGAAGCCGGTCAGCGCCTTGCCCTGGGGCAGGTTGAAGCCGACCTGCTGGCCCCCTGTGACCTGCTGGATCGGCCGGCTGTCGGTGGGGCTGTCGACCAGGAACGCGGCCATGTCGTGCGCGGGGCCTTCACCGAAGAAGCTGGCGTCCTGCGCCCACAGGTTGGTGGTCCACTGACGGGTCACCCCCCACACGCCGTAGGGCGCGATGTCGGTGCCGGGCAGCGCCCCGCTCCCCTCCGGCGTGCCGAGGACGTAGCGGGCCAGACCGGCACCGTTGAAGCCCGGGATGAAGACCGCCCTGACAGCCGTGTTGTTCTCGATCCCGATGCCGAAGTCCCAGTTGGAGGAGTTCTGCCGGAAGCAGTGGGCGGCGCTGAGCACGACGCTCTGGTTCGCGCTGCTGACGACATTCGCCGAGCAGGTGGACAACCAGGTCTTTCCCGGCGCGTCGATCTTGAGGAACAGCTTCCCGGCGGTCTTGCGGATGAGGCCGGAATCCGTGGCGGTGGCACTGAGGGCGTCGCCTCCACCGGTCGGCTCGACGATGACGTCACTGCCCTGGCCGTCGATCGGCCAGCCGTTGTCGTCGTTGAGACCGGCAACGGCGAGCCGGTCGACGGTCCAGAAGTTGACCGCCGCCTGCAAATCCGCGGCGTACCCACTACCGGCGGCGACCATGGTCGGCCGCTCGTAGGGCGTCGTGTTCTCCGCGCTGGCCGGCGCGGCGGTGGCGAGTAGCGCCGCCGCGGTGGTCACCGCAACAGCCCAACTGACGCCTGTCAATGTGCGCATTCCCCAAACCCCCAAAGTACGTGAATGATTTGGTGAAGATACGGCACTCGGTGTCATACGGTCTCGGATATCGGGAGACAGGTCAGGCCCAGTTCGCCGGTGACGCAACGGTTGTCGACGACGGAGCGGATGCCCGGATGGTGCGCATGGATAGCCAGGTCAGGGCGAACCGAGGGGCGCGACCGCGGGCGGCTCGATCGGGAAGGTGCGCGGAACTGCCTCTCCCCGTCCAACTTCCAGATCCGCAGCGCGAACAGGAGACGACCGACGCGACTCCGGCGACAAACCCGACCGGCCCCGAAGGCGAGCGGCACCCGGTGCTGCCCGAGGGTCACCGCGGGAGCTGGGCCTGGATCGGCCGCAGGAACCGACCGGCCGCATCGACCGCGGGGGCCGAACTGTCCGCGCCGGCGACGAACACCGCGAACGCGACGTCCCCGTCGATGCCGACGAACCAGCCGTGCGCCGGCCCGTTGTCGACCTCGGCGGTGCCGGTCTTGCCGCGCAGGTCGGGCAGGTCCACGAGCTGGGTCGCGGTGCCGGCGGTGACGGTCTCGCGCATCATCGTCCGCAGTTCGTCGGTCACCTGGACCGGCGCCGCGGCGGGCGTGAGGTTCGCGGTACCGGGCTGGCCGACGACCAGCATCGGGGCGGGCGCGCTGCCCTTCGCGATGGACGCCGCGACCATCGCCATCCCGAACGGGGAGGCCGTGACCTGCCCCTGCCCGATCGCCGCCTCGACGCGCTGGGCCGGGGTGTCGGCGGCCGGGACACTGCCGGTGACGGTGGTCAGTCCGGGCGTCACGTAGTCCACCCCGAGACCGAACTGCAGGGCCGCGTCGTGCAGCGCGTTCGGCCCCATCGCGACCGCGAGCTGGCCCATGGTGGTGTTGCAGGAGCGGGCGAAGGCGGTGTGCAGCGGCACCGCGCCGAGGTCGAAGTTGTCGTCGTTGGGGATGGTGCGGCCCTCGATGTTCGCGCTGCCGGGGCAGGGCAGCACCGTGGCGGGAGTGACCGAACCCTGTTGCAGCGCTGCGGAGGTGGTGACCGTCTTGAAGGTGGAGCCCGGCGGGTAGAGGCCGGTCAGCGCGATCGGCCCCTGCGCGGTGGCCGGCGCGTTCTGCGCGACCGCGAGCACCGCCCCGGTGGACGGCCGGATCGCGACGATCGCGGCCTGCTGCGGCAGGGCGGCGAGCGCGTCCTGCGCGGCGGACTGGACCGCCGGGTCCAGGGTGCTGGCGATGTCGGGCGCACGGGTGCCCTCGACACCGGCGACCATGTCGGCGGAACCGTTGGCGCGCACCAGTTGTACCGCCCATCCGGTGGTGGCGTCCTGGCCCTCCTGCCAGAGCTGGCGCAGCCCGTCGAGGGCCGGTGAGGTGTCCGCCTTGTCGACGGTGAGCAGCCGGGTCTGCTCGACCAGTGTGACGCCGGGGACCGCGGCGAGGGCGCCGGCGATGGGTTCGAGGTCGGCGTCGCGCAGGGTGATGACGGTGGCCGTCTTGCCCTGCGCCGCAGCGAGATCCGCCTGCACGGAGGCGGCGGTGAGGGTCGGGGCCACCGGGGCGAGCAGGGGCGCCAGGGCGGCGGCGGTCACGGCGGGGTCCGGGGCCTGCGCGGTGTCGACGTTGACCAGGGTGACGGTCTGCTCGGCCATCAGCGGCCGGCCGGCGGCGTCGAGCACCGTCGGCGAGCCGCCGGAGAGGGTGGTGTAGCGCAGCGTCGAGTCGGCGGTCAGGCCCGGGGCGAGCAGCTGCGGGTCCCACGGGATGGCGCCGCCGTCGGCGACGCCGGCACCGCCGCCCGTGGTGGTGTACGTCCACTTCTCCGGCGCGGCGGGCGTGGCCGACGCGGCCGATGTCACTGACGCGGCGGCGGCGGGGGCGGGCGCGGGTGCGGTCTCCGGCTCGCCGAGGGTCCAGTCGGCGGCGAGGGTGAAGGTGCCCGCGTCGCTGTCGGTGGTGGCCACGGTGAACCGCACGTCCTGCGGGTCCAGTCCGTCGAACATCTGGGTGATCGCCGCCGCCGCCGCGGCCGGGTCGGAGGTGAGGTCGGCGGCGGCCTGCGCGTTGCGCTGGGTGAGCGCCTCCGCGAACTGCTGCGCCGCCTGCTCGGTGTCGGTCGGCCCGCTGCTGCAGCCCCCCAGCACCAGTGCGAACACACCCACCACGGCAATCCCCATCGATTTGCGCATGGCGTCGAGGGTAGGCGGCTGCGCCACCCGTGCACGGTTGCCGGGTCCCTGGACCCCTGAACCGCGCACGACATCCTGGCTGCACTCGATCACACGGCGTAGCGTTGTAATCAAGTAATCATTGCAACTGACGAGGTGAGAGCAATGAGGAATGCACCAGGACCCGGCGGGCGACGCTTCGGCTGGCAGCAGGGCGAGGCCCCCGACGCGAGCGACGCCGCCGAGTGGTTTGCCGGCCGGCTACCCGACGACTGGTTCACCGGACCGGCCACCGTGCAGGTCGACCGCGAGGAGATCGTGGTGACCGGCGAGCTGCCGGCCCCCGACGACGCCTCCCCCGCCGCGGCCGACGGTCGGATCTCCCGGTTCCGGGAGGCCACCCGCACGGAGCGGATGCGGATCGCCGACGAGGCCGAGGCCCGGTACGGACGCAAGGTGGCGTGGGGCGCGACGCTCGGCGAGCGGCAGGCGCTGTTCACCCACCTCGCGGTGCCGGTGATGACGCGGCTGCGCCAACCCGAACGGATCGTCCTCGACACGCTGGTCGACGCCGGGGTAGCCCGCTCGCGGGCCGACGCACTCAAGTGGACGGTCCGGCTCGCCGGCCAGCACAGCGAGCAGTGGCTCGCCGAACTGCGGGAGGCGATGGGCAAGGTGGAGGACCTGCGTGCCGAGGGCCCGCAGATCTGACGCAGGCCGCTCACTCGCCCCTGGCCGCAAGTTCCCCGATGTCACATCGGGCATCCCTACGGGCCCCAATGTGACATCGGGGAGGGCGCGGGCGTGGCGAGCCGCACAATTCGGTTGCCGACGCACGGAGCCGTCGGTACCGTGGCTGCCAGACCTGTTGTCGACGAATTGGAGAAGGGCCCTTGCTCCTTCAGCGGTAGTGACGCGCCATCGGCGTCGCGTGCTCGTGCACGCCCGACGTCGCCGCACCCACCCTGAGGAGCATTCATGCCACATCTCTCCCTGTCCGACCTCACCTTCACCTGGCCCGACGGCGACCCAGCCTTCGAGGGCCTCGACGCCGTATTCGGCCCCGGCCGAACGGGACTCGTCGGCCGCAACGGCGCGGGCAAGTCGACGCTGCTGCGGCTGATCGCCGGCGACCTCACCCCCGACCGCGGCTCGGTGACCGCGCACGGCCGGCTCGCCTATCTCCGCCAGGACCTCACCCTCGACCCGAATCGCACGGTCGACGGCGTCCTCGGCATCGACAACCAGCGAAAAGCGTTACACCGCATCGAATCCGGCGAGGGCACCGAGCAGGACTTCGCCGACGCCACGGGCCACTGGGACGTCGAGGAGCGAGCGGTCGCCACCCTGGACCGGCTCGGCCTCGCGCACGTCGCACCGACTCCGGATGCGTTGGGCCGCACCGTCGGCACCCTCTCCGGCGGCGAGACGATGCTGCTGGGCCTGACCGCCGCCCTGCTCGGCGACCCGGAGGTGCTGCTGCTCGACGAGCCCACCAACAACCTGGACCTGTCCGCCAAGGCCCGCCTGTACGCGGCCGTCGACCAGTTCCCCGGCATCGTCGTGGTGGTCAGTCACGACCGCGCCCTGCTCGACCGGATGGACACCATCGCCGAGCTGCGACGCGGCGAGCTGCGCATGTTCGGCGGCAACTTCGCCCACTACCGCGAAACCGTCGAGGCCGAGCAGGAGGCCGGCCGCGCCGCGGTCCGCGACGCCCGCGCCGACGTGCGCAGGCAGGGCCGCGAGCTGGTCGAGGCGCAGACCAAGATCGACCGGCGCCTGCGCTACGGCAAGCGGATGGTGGCAGAGAATCGGTACCCGAAGATCGTCGGAAACGAACGCAAGAGCCAGGCCCAGGCCTCCGCCGGCAAGCTGCGCGGCAACCACGCCGACAAGCTCGACGAGGCCCGCCGCACCCTCACCGAGGCGGAGGAACTGGTCCGCRACGACCGCGAGATCCGGATCGACCTGCCGGACAGCGTCGTTCACCCGGGCCAACAGGTGGTCGAGGTCGCCGACCTCACCCTCGCCTGCGGCCCCACGGTGTCGCTGGCGGTCACCGGCCCGGAACGGATCGCGCTGGTCGGCCGCAACGGCATCGGTAAGACCACCCTGCTCCGGGCCCTGGCGGACACGCCGCCGCGGGTGCCGTGGCGGGCGCTGCCGCAGCGGCTCGACGTCTTCGACGAGACCCGCACCCTCGCGCAGAACCTGGCCGATGCCGCGCCGCACGCCACCGCCGAGCAGATCCGGGGTCGGCTGGCCCGGTTCCTGTTCCGCGGCAACGACTCCGACGTGCTCACCTCGGCACTGTCCGGCGGGGAACGGCTGCGGGCGGCGCTGGCGATGATCCTGCTCGCGGAGCCGGCGCCGCGGCTGCTGATGCTCGACGAGCCCACCAACAACCTGGACCTGCCGAGCCTGCAGCACCTCACCGAGGCGTTGGCCCAGTTCCGCGGCGCGTTGATCGTCGCCAGCCACGACCTGCCGTTCCTGCGGGAGATCGGCGCGACCCGCTGGCTCGAGCTCACCGACGACGGGGTGCGGGAGGTGGATCCGCGGTGACCGCACGCCGAATCCGCGCCCGCGCCCTCCCCGGGCTGGCCTAGGGTCGGGGCATGACGGACGACACCCGCATCCACGCCTTCCGCGACGACGCCCTCGGCGACCTCGACGCCACCGGCGTCGCCGAGGCCATCGCCGCCGGCAAGGTCTCCCCCCGCGAGGTGGTGCAGGCGGCGATCGAGCGGGCCGAGGCGGTGCAGGGCTCGCTCAACGGCATCGAGTTCCCCGACTTCGAGCGCGCACTGAGCCTGGCGGAGCGACCCCGCGGCGGCGTCTTCTCCGGGGTGCCGACGATCGTCAAGGACAACGTCGACGTGGCGGGACTGCCGACCGGGGACGGCAGCGCGGCGTTCACCCCGAAGCCCGCCGCCCGGGACAGCGACTGCGTCACCCAGCTCCTGTCCACCGGCCTGGTGCCGCTCGGCAAGAGCCGACTGCCGGAGTTCGGGTTCAGCTGCTCCAACGAGTACGCCGACGCCGAGCCCGTGCACAACCCGTGGAACCCGGCGTACTCGTCGGGCGCGTCGTCGGGCGGGTCCGCCGCGCTGGTCGCGGCGGGGGTGCTGCCGATCGCGCACGCGAACGACGGCGGCGGCTCCATCCGCATTCCCGCGGCCGCCTGCGGCCTGGTCGGGCTCAAGCCGACCCGCGGCCGCACCCTGCCCGACGCCCAGGACAAGACGATGCCGATCCGCATCATCGCGCAGGGCGCGCTGACCCGGACGGTCCGCGACACCGCGCGGTTCTACGCGGCCGCCGAGTCCTTCTACCGCAACCCCAGGCTGGCGCCGGTCCGCCTGGTCGAGGGCCCGTCCCGAACGCGGCTGCGGGTCGGGGTGATCGTGGACTCGATCACCGGCGTCCCCACCGACGACGAGACCCGCGCCGCCGTGCACGCGACCGCGGAACTGCTCGACGGGCTCGGGCACCGGGTCGAGGAGATGCCGCTGCCGTTCGGGCAGGCCTTCGTCGACGACTTCAGCCTCTACTGGGGCTTCCTGTCCTTCGCGGTCTGCAACGGCGGCAAGAAGATGCTCGGCGCCGACTTCGACAAGGCCCGCACCGACAACCTCACCCGCGGCCTGGCCGCCATGTACCGCAAGAACATCGGGAAGACGCCCCGGATGCTCTACCGCCTGCGGCGCACCCATCAGCAGTACGCGCAGATGTTCCACCACTACGACGTGGTGCTCTCGCCGACGGTCTCGCACACCACACCGCTACTCGGGTACCTCTCCCCCACACAGGACTTCGACGAACTGTTCACCAAGATCATCAACTTCACGGCGTTCACCCCGTTGAACAACGCGTCGGGCGGTCCGGCGATCTCGCTGCCCCTGCACCAGAGCGCCGCGGGTCTGCCGATCGCGTCGCACTTCTCCGCCGCGCACGGCGACGAGCGGACGCTGCTCGAGCTGGCGTTCGAACTCGAGCAGGCGAAGCCGTGGGCGCGGATCCAGGACCCGCGCTGAGCCACCCCAGGCCCGACCGTTGAACGGGGGTTCGGCGTGGTCGGACCGTGCGGCGGCGACGCGGGTTGGCACCATGGTCGGGTGAACTCGTACTGGACCCAGTGGTCGGCCTACCTCCCGGTGCTCGTGGCGGCGGCGCTCGTGCTGATCGGGCCGCTGTGGCAGCTGACCCGGCACGCGGTGACGCTCGCCCACGAGGCCGGCCACGCGATCGCCGCGGTCGGCACCGGCCGCCGGCTGACCGGGATCCGGCTGCACTCGGACACCTCGGGCCTGACCCTCTCGCGCGGCAAGCCCCGCGGACCGGGGATGGTCCTCACCGCGGCCGCCGGCTACCTCGCGCCCTCGCTGCTCGGTCTCGCGGGTGCGGCGCTGATCGCGGGCGGCCAGCTCACCCTGCTCCTGTGGGGCTCGGTGGGACTGGTCGTGGCGATGGTGCCGTTCATCCGCAACTTCTTCGGGCTGCTGGTGCTGATCGCCGCGGGCGGCGCGTTCGGCACGGTCGCCTACTACGGATCACCCACGCTCCAGCTGAGTTTCGGCTACGTCGTGATCTGGCTGCTGCTGATCGGCAACCTGCGCACCATCGTCGAGGCGGCGCAGAACCGGTCCGGGCGGTCGGACCTGGACCAGCTGCGCACCCTCACCCACCTGCCCCGCCTGGTCTGGACCGTGCTGCTCGTCGCCGTGTCCGTCGGCACCGGGGTGCTGGCGTGGCGGGCGCAGTACGTCGGCTGACGCCGTTGCCCTCCGACGCTACCTCACCGCGAGGACGTGGAACATGGTGTGCTGCCCACCATCCGGATTGAAGTTGTCGTCAGCGCACAGCACCAAGGTCCGGGTGCCGTCGTCGAGCGTCGGGCCCCAGGTGATGCCCTCGACATTGTCGGGGTTGGCGCCTGTGTCCGCGAAGTCGAACAGCAGCCTCTTCGGCATCGGGGTCTCGGTGCCGTCGAGCTTCTCCCTGCCGGTGACGGGGGTCGCGCCGGCAGTGGTCGTCCAGAAGATCTGCACCTCGTTGCCCTTGCCGGGCACCGCGCCGCGCTCGATCACCAGGTATTCGTCGTCGTCTACCGCCAGGATCTCGGTCGCCCCACGATCTGCCTTCAACGTCCACCCGGTTGAGTCGACGACGTCCGGGTAGTCGCCGCTGATCGCGTCGACCCGGTAGACAAATTCGTCGACGACGTCACCACTCGCGTTGTCGAACATGAGAACCCTCGAATCGGTGCCGGTCGCGGACGTCGCGATCGAGCCGTCCTGCAGGAGCGAGTTCTCCGTGAGTGCAACGATCCTCGAGCCGTCGGCGGAGAACGTCACACCCTCGAAGGCCAGGTTGTTGCGCACGCCGGACACCGGGGCACCGTCCGGACCCGCCACCGGGGTGTAGTGCGCCGGCACCGGGTAGTCACGGACGAGGGTGCCGTCGACGGTGGCGCGGCGCACGAACGGCGCGAGCAGCTTCGACGCGTCGCCCTCGCTGGTGTACACGATGTCGGTACTGCCGGGAACACGGCGAATGGACTCCGGATCGACCCCCTTCTTCGGGTAGAGCTGGCCGTCGGCCGCGAGGAGGGTCGTCATCTCGGTGAAGGTCGGTGCATCCGCGGCGAAGGCGCCGTCCGGACCGAGATCGAGAGTCATGGCGTAGGAGCGCGCGGGCCCCTTCTCCGACCGGTCGTCGCTGACGGCAACGTAGCTTCTGGTGTCCTCGTCGTAGTCGATCCCCGAGATCCCGCCGAGCGCCGGCCCGAACGGGCTGAGTCCGTCCGCGACCTGCATCGTGTCGATGTGGGTGACTGCGAGGTCATCCGTGCGGGTGGCCGATTCGGCGGTCGAGCAGGCGCCGAGCGCCAGAACAAACGGGGTCGCCACGAGCAGGCAGAGAGTTCTTCGTTGCATGCCGTGGACCGTATGGGTAAGACATGAACAGCTCTTGACCACCGAGTTACGCACTGACCGGGTCCACCGAATCGTGGATCCCCCGGCGGCGGTGGCGCTGCGCCCGTGCAGGAAACCCGCGAACACCTCGCCCTCGGACGAAGGGCCTGCCGCCGGGGTTCAGTAACCCTTGCCCTGCATCCAGGCCAGCACGCCCAGGATCCGCACCGCGGGCACCGCCTCGTCCAGCCCGGCGCGGTCCCGCAGGTCGACCAGCCGCCGGTGCAGGACCCCGCCCCCGTCGCACAGCGCGAGCCGCACCGGCTCCAGGTGCGCGGCCTTCGTCCCGAGCTGCCGGCCCACGACGTCGTCGTAGATCGGGTAGAGCCGCGGGCGTTTGCGCGCGATGAGCTTCGACGCGACGATGCGACCGATCCCGTGAATCTCGCGCAGCGCCGTCTCCAGTTGCCACACAGGCGATTCCGGCGTCATGGTGTCGGATTCGTCGATGAGGTCACGGTCCGGGCCCACCGCCGCGAGCAGTCGGTTCAGCTCCGAACTCGCCTCCCCGAGCATGATCCACGCGCCCTGCGCCGGCACCTGCACCGACAGCAGGGTGATCGCGACCAGGTCGTCCGCGGTGAAGGTGTCGACGTCGGCCTCACGCCTGCCGCTGGGGTCCCACGAGTCCCACCGCGCGCCGGTCCTGATGTGGCCGGTCTTGACGAACGGGCGAGTGAAGTACTCCTGCAGCACGTCGATTGCGCCGGCGTCGTCCCCGTCCCGCAGCACCCGCGGCAGCCGGATCGGCAGGTCGTCACTCATCGGTCGTCTCCTGCGCGAGCACGTGGGCCGCGAACGAGCGGTTGTGGTACTGCGCGTACGGCCCACGGCCCTTGGTCACGAGATGCTCGGCGAGGGGCCGGGTGGCCTTGTCCAGCGGCAGCTCGAAGAACTGCTCGTCGGCGCCCTCGTCGGAGAGGAACCAGTCGAGCAGGACGCCGTCCCCTGCCGCGGACTCCATCGAGGTCGGCTGGATCCGCACCAGCGGGGCCCTGAGCGCGAGTTCGTCCAGGCTGCAGCCTGTTTCGGCGGTCAGCGCGGACGCCGACACATACAGCGCGGTGCGGTAGTCCACGACCTCGCCGCCCTCGGTGAACCGTTCGACGAAGAGCACCTCCATCGGCCCGACGTTGAGGGTGAACAGCCGCTGCCGCTCCGCGGAGCTGTTGGTCGACGGCAGCGCGCTCAGCGTCCACCGGTCCACCTCCCCGCCGGCCGGGTCGTCGAACGCGTCGGCGAGGTACCCGGAGATGAGGTCGGTGACCACGTCGAAGAACGGGTCCTGTTGCAGCGTCGCGAAGTTCTCGTCGCTCGCCGAGGGTTGAATGGTCGCCATGGTGTTCATTGTCCCCGAGTCCCTTCGGTGACGGCAGTCAGCGTCGCCCGGAACCCGACGGCGTGTTTGCAGGGGTGACCTGATTGTGCGGCTGTGGAAGACTGGTCGGCGGGAACACGAGCTGACCCAAGATCTTCCCCTGGCACGGAGAAGTGCGATGTCCCGTTCGGTCCACACCAGCACTCGGGTACGCGATGCGAGAGCGGCGTATGGGCGCGTGCGCGGCGCACACCTCGATGCGGTGAAGGCGGCGTTCGAGGACCACATCCTGCGCCTGGACTGGTCGCGGGAACAGATCGAGCGCTACCGCGAACAGCGGCTGCGGGCGCTGCTCGGATACGCCCACGAACGGTCGCCCTTTCACGCGCGGCGAATACGTGGCCTCGATCCGTCCTCCGCCACGGTCGCCGACCTCGCGAGGCTGCCGGTGATGACCAAACAGGACGCGCAGGACGAGTGGGACGCCATCGTGACGGTCCCCGACCTCGACCGCCGCGAAGCAGAGCGGATTCTGGCCGAGCAACCGTGGTTCTCGTACACACCCGGAGGTCGGCAGATCTTCAGCTCCGGGGGGTCGAGCGGCGTGCGGGGCGTCTACGCGTGGGACTGGGATCTGTTCGTGTCCTTCGCCTGCCTTGCCTGGCGATTCCAGGCACGGGAGGAGCGGCGGGGGCCGCCGCATGCAACCCGCCTCGCCGTGCTCACGGCCGGTGAGCCGCCGCATGCCAGCACGCCGTTGTTCGACGTCGCGACCGCAGCGGGGATGGACACGGTCGTGATCCCCGCACGCGCACCGTTCGACGAGGTCCTCGCCGCGGTCGCCGCCGCCCGGCCCACCCATCTCGTCGGGTACGCGACCGTGGTGGGCCGGCTCGCCCGCGCGGCCCTGGCGGGAGACCTGGAGCTCCGGCTTGCCCGGGTCAGCACGAACTCCGAGCCCCTGCTCGACGAGGACCGACAGGCGGTGCGTGATGCCTGGCACGTGCCGATCCACAACCTCTGGGGGTCGACCGAGATCGGCGTGCAGGCGGTCGGGTGCGGGCACGCCGGCGGGCTGCACGTGTGCGAGGACGAGGTGGTACTCGAACGCGTCGACGAGGCCGGGACACCGGTCGGCGACGACGAGCCCGCCGCCCGGACGCTCGCCACCGGGCTCGCCAACCGTACGTTCCCGTTCATTCGCTACGACCTCGGCGACCAGGTCACGATGCTGCCCGGAAAGTGCTCCTGCGGAAGCGCATTCGCTCGGGTGGCCGACATCGCCGGCCGCCGTGACGACGACTTCCGCTATGGCGAGTGCACGGTGCCCGCGAGTGCGTTCCGCCACGTCCTCGGCACCGATCCCCGCGTCTCCGAGTACCAGGTTCGGCAGACCGGCGCCGGGGCGGAGATCCTCGCGGTGGGCCGACCCGACACGGCCACACTGACTTCGTCGGTGGTGGCCGCGCTGCGCCGGCATGGGCTGCCGGATCCGGAGGTGCGTGTCCGAGCCGTCGGCCGGCTCGAGCGAAACGAATCGACCGGAAAGCTCCGGCGATTCATCGCGCTCGACAGTCACCCAGGAAGCGCCGGGTGACGACCGGCTCTCGCGGACCAGATCCCGCATTTCGTCGAGCGCCTCCTCGGCCACCGGTCCTGACGATGGCCGAGGGGAGGCGGCTCAATCCCCGGAAGCTTTGGAATGCAGCAGATCTGGCGCTCGCCCACAGGGCCGGGTCGCCCCGGAGCCCCGACGGTCCACCCCGCGGAGGTCACCGGCCGGGTGGCCGGCGACCTCCGCGGGACGCGGACAGCTACGTCAGGACAGCGAACCGAACAGATCGGTCAGGCTGCCGGCGCTGCCGGTGCCGCCGTCGCCATCACCACCGCCGGGGCCCGGTTCACCGACCACGATGGTGGCCAGTTCGCCGCCACCCGCGTTCAGATCGGCCGTGGCACTGTCCCGCGGCACGCAGTTCGTGGCCGCGAAGACCGTGGTCGTGCCGAGCGCCGCGTTGGCCAGGAACGAGTAGTAGTTGGCCGGGTTGTCGAATGTCCCGGCATCGCCCGAGACCCGCAGCTTCGGGGTGATGTCGGTGCCGGCCGCGCCGGCGGTCACGGTGACGTCGATGGCTGGCAACTGGAAGTAGGTGTCGCCCGCGGCGTTCGGGGAACCGTCGAGATTGGCCTTGGTCTTGGGCGCCACGATCCCGCCCTCCGCGTCGACGGCCGCGCCGGGACCGTTCACCGCGACCTCATTGTTGCCGGAGAGTCGCAGGATGCCGCCCGCCGCGTCCGGCGCGCCGGTCTCGTTGACGCGCTGCACGTCTGGCGTCACGCCGGCCAGGTTCGTGCCCGTGTTCGCGACAACCTCAGCCTTGACGAACGTGGCGTTCGCGGGAATCTCGTAGTCGACCTTGAGCCGCGACAGGTTGACGGTCGTTGCCCCGGTGTCCACGTCGGGATACGACGCCGGCGTCGGTTGAATTCGGTACGTGAAGTCCTCGCCCGCATCGACCGAGTCCGGCGCGTCGACCACAACGCCGCCCTGGACGGTCTTCGGGATTGCAAATCCGAAAGCATGTGCTGCACAAGATGTCTGGAAGTCCGTCTGCTGCACTGCAGCCGCCGCGGGGCTCGCCCCGAGGAACAAGCCGGCGATTGCGGCGGCGCCGACGGCCGGAACCGTGTAACGAGGTAGCGAAGATGAAAACATTCGTGCTCCTGTTCTGCGGAAGTGAATCCTGACGCACTCGACAATGTGCTGCGCATCACACATGGACGAAGCCGAAAACTAGCACGTGTTTCATAAGCATTGGTCATCTTCGAGCAAAGAGGAGGTAATCCGAACTCACGCCGTGACGGTGGGCGCCTCGACGACGGCACCGACACGCCCTCGTATGCCTGCCCGGGGTCTCGCCAAGGACCCCGGGGCCGGTCAGGCCAGCGAGACCGCGACGATCGGGTCGGTCGTCGGGGACGGAGAACCGGTGCCGGGTTCGACGGTGATCGCGACGGTCTGCGCGTCCCCGAGACCGGCGATGACCTCGCCGGACGGCGGCGGCATGGTGTCGGCGCTCATGGTCCCGACCGACCGGGCCGACTCGGCCGTCCCATCGTCCGGCATCAGCCACATCTGGTAGACCTGCCCCGCGGGCGGCGGCGGCACCGACTCGAGCGAGACGACGGCGGCGTCGAGCTGCCGCGACGCGGTGACGGTGACGGTGCCCCCGGCGACCTCGGCGCTGGCGGTCGAGGTGTCCGGTTCCGCCATCACCTGCGCGACGCTCGGCGGCGCGGGTTGGTTGTCGGAGAGCTGGTTCACGGCCACCGCCCCGCCGACGCCGATCACCACGACGGCCGCCGCGGCCGAGATCACTCGCGTCCAGCGCCACCGGCGCGCCGCCCGGTGAGCACCCAGGTCGGCGACGGCCTCGACCTCGTCCACAGCGCCCTCGTCCACAGCGGCCAGGATCCGGGCCCGCAGGTCGGACGGCGGCGGGGTCGCGTCGAGGACCGACGTCCGCGCCGTCGTCTCCCGCACCTCGCGCACGATCCGCCTGAACTGCGCCGAGGTGTCCGGGTCGGCGGCGGCGAGCCGCTCGGCGATCTCGCGTCGCTCGGCGTCGGAGACCGCGTCGAGCGCGTACACGTAGGCCAGCTCGAGAAGTCCGTCGTCGCCGGGAGGAGTCGTGGTCTCAGGCATCGGTGCTCACCCCCAGGCAGTTCTTCAGTCGTATGAGTCCGTCGCGGATGCGTGACTTGACCGTCGGCAGCGCCACATCGAGCTGGTCGGCGACCTCCCGGTAGGTCTGGCCGCCGTAGTAGGCCAACCCGATCGCCTCGCGCTGCGTCGCGGTCAGGGAGTCCAGGCAGCCGGCCACCGCCTCCTCGTCGAGGCGCTGGCCGACCTCTTCGACCACCACGTCGTGGTCGCGGCCCAGTTGCGCGTACCCGTACACGGCGTTGCGGTCCGAGGCGGACTGCTCGGCCCGGACCCGGTCGACGGTCCGGCGGTGGGTCAGCGTCATCAGCCACCCGACCGGGCTGGAGCGGTCCGGGTCGTAACGTCCCGCGCCCGACCAGATCTGCAGGTACACCTCCTGCGTCACCTCCTCGGCGAGCGCGGGGTTGCGCAGGATTCGCGTCGACAGGCCGAAGACCCGGGCGCAGGTCAGGTCGTAGAAGTCGGCGAACGCGCGGCGGTCGCCGTCGGCCACCGCCGCGAGCAGTTCCGTCAAACGGCGGGCCTGCGCGGCGTCACCGGTGACGCCTGCCG
>NZ_JBFUJP010000061.1:0-29820 GCF_056401315.1 Rhodococcus sp. P4_F5
GACCACGACCACCAGGCCACGCGAGTCCCCGAGCCAGTCGGCGGCGTCGCGCAGGCACTCGTCGAAGGCGTCCTTGTTGGCCCCGAAGTAGTACGGGAACTGCAGCGCCGCCGCGAACTCGTCGAACACCGCGGACACTGTCGCCATCGCCCGCCCACGGACCACCCGGGTGGTGTAGCCGGCGGCGGCCATCACGTATGCCACGTTGTCCGCGGCCCGTGGGGAGGCGGTGAGCAGGCCGACCGCCGGGCCGGAACGGGCGGAGACGAATCCGGTCACCGTGGTCATCAGCGCATCCTCACGAAGCTGGTGTAGTGGTCGGCGGTGTACCAGGCGGAACCGTCGCTGCCGGTGACGATCCGCTCCGCGTCGCGCGTCTCGCCGCGACGCTTCGGGTTGACGTCCCACTCCCGGTAGCTGACCGTAGCCCCCGACCCGGTCTTGGCGGGCAGCGTCCGGTCCCGGTTACGCCAGGGGTCGCCGCCCTTGGTGCCCGGCGCGTTCGCCGAGTCCGGCCAGTCGCCGGCGTCGATCTCGGCGAGCGTCGCGAACGCGGCCGCGGTGATCGCGGCCGGGACCACCCCGCGGGGGTCGGCGGTCTGCGGTGGCACCTCTACTTTCGTGACCGCCCCGTCGGCACCGACCGCCAGTCGTTGCGGCGTCGTCGACGGCGACCCGGCCTGCACCTGGCTCGACTTCGCCGCGACTGTTTCCGACACCGCGAACGAATCCGACGTGGAATCGTCGCCTTGGCCGGTGAAGACGAAGGTCGCGATGGCGACGAGGACCGCCAGCAGGACCCCGACGACGACGCGCGAGCGGGTCCCGAGCCGGCTCACCGGTACTGGACCGTGACCGGCGCGTGGTCGGACCAGCGCTGGTCGTAGGCCGCGGCCCGCTCGACGACGGCCTCCTTGGCCAGCTCCGCGAGCGCGGGGGTGCACACCTGGTAGTCGATGCGCCAGCCGGAGTCGTTGTCGAATGCCTTGCCGCGGTAGGACCACCACGTGTACGGCCCGTCCACGTCCGGGTGCAGCCCGCGCATCACGTCCACCCAGCCGAACTCGCCGAACACCGAGCCCATCCAGTCCCGCTCGTGCGGGAGGAACCCGGAGTTCTTCTTGTTGCCCTTGTGGTTCTTCAGGTCCCGTTCGGTGTGCGCGATGTTCCAGTCGCCGCACACCGCGACCTTCCTGCCGTCCCGCTCCGCCTGGGCTGCCGTCGAGGCGAGGTGCGCGCCGAACGAGTCGAGGAAGCGCTCCTTCTCCTCCTGGCGCGGCGTCTGCGCCTCCCCCGATGGCAGGTAGAGGCTGGCGACGGTCAGGTCGTCGAAGTCGGCCTCGAGGTAGCGGCCCGCGTCGGCGAACTCGTCGTCGCCGTGGCCGATCCGCACCGCGTCGGCGGGCCGGCGGGAGAGCACGGCCACCCCGTTGCGGCCCTTCGCGGAGGGTTCGGCGGAGGCGAGGTGCCAGCCGCCGTCGAGCGCGGGCGCGAGCGACTTGGCCAGCTGCGCGTCGGTGGCCCGGGTCTCCTGAAGGCAGACGACGTCGGCCTCGGTGGTGCTGAGCCACTCCAGCAGTCCCTTCGTGGCTGCGGCTCGGATTCCGTTGACGTTGACGGTCGAAATGATGTGCGGCACGGCAAGCACCGTATCCAAGAGCACCGCGAAAATCAGATCGCGGCGGCCGCGGCGGCCCGGCGCTGCAGGATCACGGCGGCCGCCAGCACCCCGAGCCCGGCCACGGCCAGCAACGATCCCACCGCCGCCGGCGCCGTGTACCCGTACCCGGCGGCGATCACCACGCCGCCGATCCAGGCGCCGAACGCGTTGGCGATGTTGAGCGCGGCGTGGTTGAGGGAGGCCGCGAGGGTCTGCGCGTCCTCCGCGACGTCCATCAGCCGGGTCTGCAGTCCCGGCACCAGCGACGAGCCCGCGACGCCGACGAGGAACACGAACACCAGCGCGGTCACCGGGTTCCGGACGGCCAGCACGAACACCGCCAGGATCACCGCCATCGCGGCCATCGCGCCGAACAGTCCCGGCATCAGGGCCCGGTCGGCCAGGTAGCCGCCGAGGTAGTTGCCGGCCACCATGCCGACCCCGTAGATCATCAGGGCGAGCGGGACGAGGGACTTCGCCAGCCCGGACACCTCGGTCAGCGTGCTGCTGATGTAGCTGTAGACGGCGAACATCCCGCCGAAGCCGACCATGCCGACGATCAGCGTCATCCACACCTGGACCCGCCGCAGCGCCCCGAGCTCGGTGACGGGATTGGTCACCGGCATGCCGTCGAGCCGCGGGATCCAGGCCGCCAGCGCGGCCACGGTGGCGACCCCGATGACGGCGACCAGGGCGAACGCGCTGCGCCAACCGAGGCCCTGTCCGATCCACGTCGCCACCGGCACCCCGACCACGTTCGCCACCGACAGCCCCATCATCACCGTCGCCACGGCCTTCGCCCGGTGCCCGGGCTCCGCGAGGTAGGCGGCCACCAGCGCGGCCACCCCGAAGTAGGCGCCGTGCGGCAGACCGGCGACGAACCGCGCGACCATCAGCGTCGAGTAGGACGGCGCGAGCACCGACGCGACGTTGCCGACGGTGAAGGCGACCATCAGCGCGATCAGCAGCGTGCGCCGCGGCACCCGCGCCGACAGTGCTGCAATGGTCGGCGCGCCGATCACCACGCCGAGCGCGTAGGCGGAGATCAGGTGCCCGGCCGTCGGCTCGGAGATCCCGAGGCCGCTGGACATCTCGGGCAGCAGGCCCATCGCGACGAACTCGGTGGTGCCGATGCCGAAGCCGCCGAGGCACAGCGCGAGGATCGCCGGCCGCCGGGAGACACCACGGGTGGGGCCGGTTTCGAGCTCGGGACTGGGCGACGACAACTGCACTGGGTCAATGGTGGTCGCCGCGCCCGCGGAAGCGCCAGGTGAGACGGTGTGAGTTCACTCACCGGGTACCGCGAGCCGGTCCCGGGACGACGAAACGGGACGCCCGGATGTCCGGGCGTCCCGTTTCGTGGGTCAGTCCTGGCGAACTAGCGAAGTGCGTACGCCTTCTGCAGGTTCTCGTCCAGGGCGCCGAGGAACTCCTCGGTGGTCAGGTAGCCCTGGTCCCCGCCGACGAGCGAGGCGAGGTCCTTGGTCATCTGGCCGCCCTCGACGGTCTTGATGACGACGTCCTCGAGCTGCTGCGCGAAGCCGATGACCTCGGGGGTGTTGTCCAGCTTGCCGCGGTGCTCGAGACCCCGGGTCCACGCGAAGATGGACGCGATCGGGTTGGTCGAGGTGGGCTTGCCCTGCTGGTGCTGGCGGTAGTGCCGCGTGACGGTGCCGTGCGCGGCCTCCGCCTCGACGGTCTTGCCGTCCGGGGTCATCAGCACGGAGGTCATCAGGCCGAGCGAGCCGTAGCCCTGCGCGACGGTGTCCGACTGGACGTCGCCGTCGTAGTTCTTGCAGGCCCAGACGTAGCCGCCCTCCCACTTGAGCGAGGAGGCCACCATGTCGTCGATCAGCCGGTGCTCGTAGGTCAGGCCCGCGGCGTCGAACTCCGCCTTGAACTCTTCCTCGAAGATCCGCTGGAACTCATCCTTGAACATGCCGTCGTAGGCCTTGAGGATGGTGTTCTTGGTCGAGAGGTAGACCGGGTAGTTCTGCTGCAGGCCGTATGCCAGCGAGGCCCGCGCGAAGTCCTGGATCGACTTCTTGTAGTTGTACATGCCCATCACGACGCCGCCGTCTTCCGGCATCTGGCACACCTCGTGCTGGATCGGCTCGCTGCCGTCCTCCGGGGTGAAGGTGATGGTGACGGTGCCCGGTCCGCCGACCTTGAAGTCGGTGGCGCGGTACTGATCGCCGAAGGCGTGACGGCCGACGATCACCGGCTTGGTCCAACCCGGGACCAGGCGCGGGACGTTGGAGATCAGAATCGGCGCACGGAAGATCGTGCCGCCGAGGATGTTTCGGATGGTGCCGTTGGGCGAACGCCACATCTTCTTGAGGCCGAACTCTTCGACTCGGGCCTCGTCCGGGGTGATCGTCGCGCACTTGACGCCGACGCCGTGCTTCTTGATCGCGTTTGCGGAGTCGATCGTGACCTGATCGTCGGTAGCGTCCCGGTGCTCAATACCCAGGTCGTAGTACTCGAGGTTCACATCCAGGTACGGATGGATCAGCTTGTCCTTGATGAACTGCCAGATGATGCGGGTCATCTCATCGCCGTCGAGTTCGACGACGGTTCCTTCAACCTTGATCTTGGACATGTGTACTTCGCGTCCTCCTAGGAAGTTTCCCCTGGTCACACGGTTCGAGGCCCGCTTTGTGGGCGAGGCCTCGACGCATCTCAATCAGTTACCCAATAAAAGGCGCAAAAACCGAGGCTTCCGCGCCAAACATGACAAGCGTACTGCTAGCGGCCCGATCCGCAAGCCCCGCCCCCGCCCCGCCGCTACCTACCGGCGGGTAACTTTGCGCTGGTCAGCGCGGATGTCGGGGACGAGCGCACCGATCCCCCGGTGCAGGGCCCAGGCCAACGGCACCGAGATCGCCACGGTCGAGGCGAACAGCAGCGCGGTCGAACCCTGGAACGGCCCGTAGCCCAGTGCCGCGAACACCAGCTCCAGCACCAGCAGGTGCACGAGGAACAACTCGTAGGAGATCTCGCCGAGCCACACCACCGGCGCGGACGCGAACACCCGCCCGAGCGGGCCGCCGTCGTCGCCGATGACCAGCGGGGCCAGCAGACACACAGCCACCATCAGGTACAGCAGCGACTTCACCACCGCCTCGCCCGCGTCCGCGGGCACGATGGTCGCCTCCCCGGCCAGCGGGGTGCAGGCCAGGGCGAAGAAGTACAGCGCCAGCCCGCCGGCCGCGTACGGGTTGCACCGCCGAACGGTGGCCGCGCCGAGGGCGAGCAGCATCCCGCCGGCGAACCAGGCGACGAAGCCGGGCAACCACAGTCGCGCGACGTAGGGCAGACCGAAGTCCCCGTGCGTGAACACCGTCCACAGCGGCGTGACCGCCACGATCCCGAGCAGCGCCGCGGCCATCCGCCACGGCCGCCACTGCCCGCGGCAGACCGCCGAGACCACCACCGCGCCCAGCGCGGGCAGCACCAGGTAGAACGAGGCCTCCACGGCCAGGCTCCACATCTGCGTCAGGCCCGCGTGCAGGTCCCCCGCCCGGTAGATCTGGGTCAGGGTCAGGTTGCGCGCGAACCCCGACCAGCCGAGTCCGGTGACCCCCGGGTCCCGGAACAGGTAGACCGCGTAGACGACCACCACGACCGCCCAGTACGCGGGCAGGATCCGGCGGGCCCGGTGCCACAGGTAGGTCCCCGTCTCGGGAACCGCACCGGCCCCCGCGGCGGCCCGCACCCAGGGCCGGAACAGCAGGAATCCCGAGAGCACGAAGAAGACGGTGACGCCGATCTCGAGCCGGGCGTACACCGCCCCGAGCAGGTCCGGGGTGTAGCGGCCGGTCCAGAACGCGGCGTGGGTGCCCACCACCAGCAGGGCGGCGAGGGCACGTACCCCGGTGAGCGCGGCGATCCGCGACGGCGCCCGCTGGACCGCCGCGACCTCGTCGAGACCCACCGCCATCGCGCCACCCCCGGTTCCGCCGACCCACGGGCCGCCGGCCGGCCACGGGTTCTCGGCCGGGCCAGACCCTAGGGCACGTCTCCCAGTCCCCGTTTCGGCGCCCCCGGCGCCCGAGCGCCGCCCCGCTGCGTTGTCGTCGGCGCCCGATACGACCCCGGGCCGCCGGGACCGGCCCGGCCGGGTTTCGACTCGGCCGCGCCGCGGCACTGTCGCCGACGCCGCCGACGGAGTGTGATGGAGGGGTATGTACGCCGTCGACAGGAGCTGACGATGGACGAGCATCCCGCCGCGGGCCCACGACCGGTCCGCGCGCCCCGCGGCACCACGCTGTCCTGTCGCGGCTGGCCGCAGGAGGCTGCGCTGCGGATGCTGATGAACAACCTGGACCCGGACGTCGCCGAGCGGCCCGACGACCTCGTCGTCTACGGCGGCACGGGGCGCGCGGCCCGCAGCTGGGAGGCCTTCGAGGCGATCGTGCGGACGCTGCGGACCCTCGCCGGCGACGAGACGATGCTGGTGCAGTCGGGCAAGCCGGTGGGGGTGTTCCGGACCCACGAGTGGGCGCCCCGGGTGCTGATCGCCAACTCGAACCTGGTCGGCGACTGGGCCACCTGGCCGGAGTTCCRCCGGCTCGAGGCGCTCGGCCTGACCATGTACGGGCAGATGACCGCGGGCTCGTGGATCTACATCGGCAGCCAGGGCATCCTGCAGGGCACCTACGAGACGTTTGGCGCGGTCGCCCGGAAGCGGTTCGGGGGCTCGCTGGCGGGGACCATCACCCTGACCGCCGGGCTGGGCGGCATGGGCGGGGCACAGCCGCTGGCGGTGACCATGAACGGCGGTGTCGCGATCTGCGTCGAGTGCGACCCGGACCGGATCAATCGCCGCATGGCGCATCACTACCTGGACGCGAAGACCGAGAGCGTCGAGTCGGCGCTGGAGATGGCCGTCCTCGCCCGCAACGAGGGTCGCCCGCTGTCGATCGGGCTGCTCGGCAACGCGGCCGAGGTGCTCCCCCGGCTGCTCGCGATCAACGCGCCGATCAACGTCGTCACCGACCAGACGTCCGCACACGACCCGCTGTGCTACCTGCCCGTCGGCGTCACCGTCGAGGACTGGCACCGGCTGGCCGAGAGGGACCCCGTCTGGTTCACCGAGGAGGCGCGCGCGTCGATGGCCCGGCACGTCGCGGCGATGGTCGGCTTCATGGATGCCGGCGCGGAGGTCTTCGACTACGGCAACTCGATTCGCGACGAGGCCCGGAAGGGCGGTTACGACAGGGCATTCGACTTCCCCGGCTTCGTCCCCGCGTACATCCGCCCGCTGTTCGAGGAGGGCCGCGGCCCGTTCCGGTGGGCCGCGCTCTCCGGCGACCCGGCCGACATCGCCGCCACCGACCGGGCGGTGGCGGAGCTCTTCCCGGGCGACGAGCACCTGCGGAGGTGGCTCACCCTCGCCGGGCAGAAGGTCCGGTTCGAGGGCCTGCCCGCCCGGATCTGCTGGCTCGGCTACGGCGAACGGCACCGGGCGGGTCTGCGGCTCAACGAGATGGTGGCGTCCGGCGAACTGAGCGCCCCGGTCGTCATCGGCCGCGACCACCTCGACGCCGGCTCGGTCGCGTCCCCGTACCGCGAGACCGAGGCGATGGCCGACGGCTCGGACGCCATCGCCGACTGGCCGCTGCTCAACGCCCTGCTCAACACCGCCTCCGGGGCGTCCTGGGTGTCGATCCACCACGGCGGCGGCGTCGGGATGGGCCGCTCGATCCACGCCGGTCAGGTGTGCGTCGCCGACGGCACCGAACTGGCCGCCCGCAAGCTCGAGCGGGTGCTCACCAACGACCCGGGCACGGGGGTGGTCCGGCACGTGGACGCCGGCTACCCGCGGGCCGCCGAGGTCGCTGCCGAGCGCGGCATCCGGATCCCGATGTGGGAGCGGTGACGGCGTGCCCGGGCACCCCTGGGTGGTCGTCGACAACATCGGCGCCCTCGTCACCAACGACCCCGCGGCGGGCACCGGCCCGCTCGGCGTGATCCACGACGCCGCGGTGGTGCTCGGCGACGGGATCGTCCAGTGGGTCGGGCCGCGTTCGCGCCTGCCCGGCGGCGGCGCCGACACGAGGTACGACCTCGGCGGCCGTGCGGCCCTGCCCGGATTCGTCGACAGCCACGCACATCTCGTCTTCTACGGCGACCGGGCGGAGGAGTTCGCGGCGAGGGTGAGTGGTGTCCCCTACCGTGCCGGCGGCATCCGCGCCACCGTCGCCGCCACCCGCGCCGCCACCAATGCCGAACTCGGCGCGAACACCGCCCGCCTGGTCGCCGAGGCACTGCGCTCCGGGACCACGACGATCGAGTGCAAGTCGGGCTACGGCCAGACCGTCGCGGACGAACTGCGCAGCCTCGCGATCGCGGCCGCCTGCACCGACGAGACGACACTGCTCGCCGCGCACGTCACCCCGCCGGAATTCGAGGGCCGCACGGACGAGTACGTGCAGATGGTGTGTGAGTGGATGATCCCGGTGTGCGCGCCGCACGCCCGGTGGGTCGACGTGTTCTGCGAGGCCGGCGCCTTCGACGCCGACCAGTCCCGGGCGGTACTCGAGGCGGGCGTCGCGGCCGGGCTCACCCCGCGCGTGCACGGCAACCAACTCGGCCCCGGCCCGGGCGTCCGGCTCGCCGTCGAACTGGGCGCGGCGTCCGTGGACCACGTCACCTACGCCACCGACGCGGACGTCGAGGCGCTGGCGGCGGGCGACACCGTGGCGACGCTGCTGCCCGGCGCCGACTTCTGCGCCCGCGGAAGGTATCCCGACGCCAGGGCGCTGCTCGACGCCGGCGTGACGGTCGCGCTGGCCTCGGACTGCAACCCCGGCACCTCCTACACCACCAGCATCCCGTTCGCGATCGCACTGGCGGTGCGGGAGCTTCGGATGAGCCCGGACGAGGCCGTGTGGGCGGCCACGGCCGGCGGCGCGGCGGCATTGCGGCGGGGCGACATCGGCAGCATCCGGGTCGGCATGCGCGCCGACCTGATCGCGTTGGACGCGCCGTCGCACCTGTACCTGGCCTACCGGCCGGGGGTCCCGCTGGTGCGTGAGGTGTGGACGGAGGGACGACTGAGATGACCGGAGTGGACATCGCCCCACCCGAGTGGTCCGGGCGCGACGACGGACCCGGGCCGGAGCACCTGCGCTGGCACGGCGCGGTCTCCCCCTACGACGCCGGCGCGGCGCCGGGCGCCTGCGTCCTGGTCGGGTTCCGCAGCGACGAGGGGGTGCGGCGCAACAAGGGCAGGCCGGGCGCGGCCCGGGGCCCGGCGACCCTGCGTCACGCGCTCGCGTCCACGGCGCTGGCGCGGCCGGTGCGCCTGTTCGACGCCGGCGACGTGGYGGTGACCGGGTCGRACCTCGAGGGCGCGCAGCAGCGGCTCGGCGCGGCGGTCGCGGGCTTGCTCGACGCCGGGCACTTCGTGACGGTCCTCGGGGGCGGTCACGAGGTGGCCTTCGGCAGCTACCTGGGCATCGCGCGCAGCGCCGCCGTCGCGGCCGGTGCCCGGATGGGGGTGCTGAACCTCGACGCCCACTTCGACCTTCGCGACGACGCGGCGCCCAGCTCCGGGACGCCGTTCCGTCAGATGGCCGAACACGAAGCGGCGCAGGGCCGCTCACTGAACTACGCAGTGCTCGGCATAGCGCAACCCGGTAACACCGCGGCCCTGTTCTCCCGGGCCGATGCGCTCGGCGTGCGGTACCTGCTCGACGAGGAGTGCGGCCCGTCGAACCTGCCCGCGGTCGAGTCGTTCGTCGAGGAGTTCCTCGGCTCGGTCGACCTGGTGCACCTGAGCGTCGACCTCGACGTGCTGCCCGCGGCGGTCGCACCCGGCGTCAGCGCCCCGGCGGCGTTCGGGGTGAGCCTCGAGGTGGTCTCGCGGGTGTGCGAGCTCGTCACGGTCAGCGGCAAGCTCGCCCTGTTCGAGGTGGCCGAGCTCAGTCCCGTGCTGGACTTCGACAACCGCACGGCGCGGACGGCGGCCCGTCTGATCCACCGGGTGGTCACCGGTCGCACCCAACCGGAACCCGCGACATGAACCCCCAGCGGATCGTGATTCTCGGCGGCGGTTTCGCGGGCCTGTGGAGCGCGGCCGGCGCCGCCCGCAAGCTCGACGAGCTCGGCGCCGGACCCGACGTGGCACGGGTGACGTTGGTCAATCGCAACGGATTTCACGGCATCCGGGTCCGCAACTACGAGGCCGACATCGGGCCGGCCCGCGTCCCGCTCGCGGACGTCCTGGACCCCATCGGCGTCGAYCTGGTGCGGGGCGAGGTGACCAGCGTGGACCTGCCCGGGCGGTGCGTCACCGTCGGGACGGCCGCGGGGCCGCGGGTCCTGCCGTACGACCGGTTGGTCTTCGCGCTCGGCAGCGAACTCGCCCGCCCGCCCGTCCCCGGGCTCGCCGAGCACGCGTTCGACGTCGACACCTACGACCACGCCGTCCGGTTGACGGCGCACCTCGATTCCCTGGCCGACGCCGGTCCGTACCCCGGTCAGTTCACCGTCGTCGTGGTCGGTGCCGGGTTGACCGGCATCGAGACCGCGACCGAAATGCCCGGCCGGCTTCGGACCGTTCTCGCCCGGGCCGGTCAGTCCGGCCCCGCCCGGGTGATCCTGGCGGACCACAACCCCCGAATGGGCTCGGACATGGGCGATTCGGCCCGGCCGGTCATCGACAGCGCGCTGGCCGAACTCGGGATCGAGGCCTGGCCGGGCACCGAGATCACCTCGATCGACCCGACCGGCATCCGGCTCGGCTCCGGCACCGGCACCGACGTTCCCGCGGGCACGGTGATCTGGTGTGCGGGCATGCGCGCCAGTCCGCTGACGCGACTGTTCCCGGTCGAGCGCGACCGCCTCGGACGCCTGCACGTCGACGAGTTCCTGCGACTACCCGGCCAGCCCGGGGTGTTCGCGGCGGGAGACTCGGCGCGCGCGATGGTCGACGCGGGCCGGCCCTCGGTGATGTCCTGCCAGCACGGGCGGCCGATGGGACGCGTCGCCGGGCACAACGTGGTGGCCGACCTGATCGGCGTGCCGATGATCGCCCTGCGCATCGCCTGGTACGTCACCGTCCTCGACCTGGGACCCGCCGGCGCCGTCTACACGGAGGGCTGGGACCGTCGGGTCGTCACCACGGGCGCCGCCGCCAAGGCGACGAAGCAGACCATCAACTGCCGGCGCATCTATCCGCCGCCCGGCGGTGACCGCGCCGCGATCCTCGCCGCCGCCGCGCCGCTCGTGCAGGAGCCGCCGAAGGCCTGAGCGCCTCCCGCACCGCGGTTCCGCGGTCAGGCCAGCGGCACCGGTTCCGGCTCGTCCTCCTGCGCCGCCGGCCGCCGCGCCACGAAGACGCGGTAGGCGATCGTGAGCAGCGCCAACCACACCAGGCCGACGACCAGTGCCACCCGGGTGTCGGCGACCACCGCCAGCACCGCGACCACGAACAGCAGGAAGCCGAATGCCGCCCACTGCCCGTACGGCCAGAACGGCACCGGGAACCGCAGCGCGGCCACCTCGTCCTCGCTCATCTGCTTCCGCGACGCGTACTGCGAGAGCAGGATCATCAGCCAGACGAAGATGGTCGCGAAGGTGGCGATCGACGCGATGACCAGGAACACCCGGTCCGGGATCAGGTAGTTGAGCAGGACCGCCAGCAACAGCGCGCCGGTCATCACCACGACGGTCATCCACGGCACGCCGCTGCGCGAGACCCGCTTCATCACCGCCGGCGCCTGGCCGCGCTGGGCCATCCCGTACATCATCCGGCCGGCGCCGAAGACGTCGCTGTTGATCGCCGAGAGCGCTGCGGTGATCACCACGATGTTGAGGACCGTCGCGGCCGGACCGATCCCGAGCCCGGAGAAGATCTCCACGAACGGGCTGCCCTCCGACCCGATCTCCTGCCACGGGTTCAGCGCCATGATCACGGCGAGGGTGAGCACGTAGAACAGCACGATCCGGACCGGCACGGTGTTGACCGCCCGCGGGATGGTGTGCGCGGGGTCCTCGGCCTCCCCCGCGGTGATGCCGATGATCTCGGTGCCGCCGAACGCGAACATCACGATCGCGAAGGAGGCCACGAAGCCGCCGAACCCGGTCGCGAAGAAGCCGCCGTCGGTCCACAGGTTGCTCACCCCGACGCTGGTGTCGTGGACGCCGAAGCCGAAGATCAGGATGGCCGCACCGCCGACGATCATCGCGACGATGGCGGTCACCTTGACCAGGGTGAACCAGAACTCCATCTCGCCGAACACGCGGACGCTGAGCAGGTTCATCGCGCCGATGAAGAACACGATGGCCAGGACCCAGATCCACCGGGGCACGTCCGGGAACCAGAAGCCCATGTAGATGCCGAACGCGGTCACGTCCGCCAGGCAGACGACGATCATCTCGAAGGTGTACGTCCAGCCGGTCACGAAACCGGCCAGCGGCCCCAGGTGCTTGCTGGCGTACTCGCCGAACGACCCCGACACCGGGTTGCTCACCGCCATCTCGCCGAGCGCCCGCAGCACGATGTACACCGCGGCGCCGCCGATCAGGTAGGCGAGCAGCACGGACGGGCCGGCCTTCTCGATCGCCTCCGCGGAGCCGTAGAACAGCCCGGTCCCGATGGCGGATCCCAGTGCGATGAATCGGATGTGACGCGCGGTGAGACCCCGGGTCAGCGCCCCTGCGGCGGCTTTCACGATCGGTTCTCCCCAAGGTGGTGGGCGAATCACAGGCGGGCGAACTCACGCCCGGTGGGCGCGTCTCGCGGAGTGAATACGGGCGGCCAGCACTTTAGTCCTGTAACGCCGGTCACTGACGCCCGGCTGACCGCCCCGTACCCGGTGGCGCTACGATCGGCGGCAGGTCAAGAGTTCCAGCGTCAAGCCCCGGCTCGCTGGTCGGCAACCCTCCATCCGCGGTGGGGTGCCCCGGGTGAAGACCTGGTTGTTCGAAGCAGAAGTGTCGGATGACAAGCGCGGGTCCGTCGGGACGGACCCACAGACCGGGCCACGACCCACCGGAGGTTCACCGTGTGTTGCTCTCGCTGACAGTCCCCATGTGTCCATCGGCGCACCGATCGCGCCTGGTCCAGGCGCACTGACCGCGCCGACCTCCCCCATCTTCTTCTGGAGCAGAGCCCACATGAGCGAGAACACCCCCACCCCCGACCCGACCTCGGCCTGGAGCTTCGAGACCAAGCAGATCCATGCCGGTGCGTCCGCCGACAGCAACACCAACGCCCGCGCGCTGCCGATCTACCAGACCACGTCGTACACCTTCGACAACACCGACCACGCCGCGGCGCTGTTCGGACTGGCGGAGCCGGGCAACATCTACACCYGGATCATGAACCCGACGCAGGATGCCGTCGAGCAGCGGATCGCGGCGCTCGAGGGCGGTGTGGCCGCGCTGCTGCTCTCCTCCGGGCAGGCCGCCGCCACCACGGCGCTGCTGAACATCGCCGAGTCGGGCGACCACATCGTCTCCAGCCCGCGGCTCTACGGCGGCACGTACAACCTGTTCCGCTACACCCTGCCGAAGCTCGGCGTCACCGTGAGCTTCGTCGAGGACCCCGACGACCTCGACCAGTGGCGTGCGGCGATCCAGCCGAACACCAAGGCCTTCTTCGGCGAGACCATCTCCAACCCGATGAACGACGTGCTCGACGTCCCGGGCATCGCGGCGGTCGCACACGAGAACGGCCTCCCGCTGATCGTCGACAACACCGTCGCGTCGCCCTACCTGCTGCAGCCGCTCGCGCACGGCGCCGACATCGTGGTGCACTCGGCGACGAAGTACCTCGGCGGGCACGGCACCGCCATCGCCGGCGTCATCGTCGACGGCGGCAACTTCGACTGGACCCAGGGCCGGCACACCAACTTCACCACCCCGGACCCCAGCTACCACGGTGTGGTGTTCGCCGACCTCGGCGCACCCGCCTTTGCGCTCAAGGCACGGGTGCAGTTGCTGCGCGACATGGGCCCGGCGGTGTCGCCGTTCAACGCGTTCCTGATCGGCCAGGGGCTCGAGACCCTGAGCCTGCGGATGGAGCGGCACGTGGCCAACGCGCAGCGGGTCGCCGAGTTCCTGCAGGACCGGCCGGAGGTCACCTCGGTCGCCTACGCCGGGCTGGCGTCCTCGCGCTGGCACGAGCGGGCACAGCAGCTCGCCCCGCGCGGCCCGGGCGCCATCGTGGCGTTCGAGCTGGCCGGCGGGATCGACGCGGGCAAGAAGTTCGTCGATGCCCTTTCCCTGCACAGCCACGTCGCTAACATCGGCGACGTGCGTTCCCTCGTCATCCACCCCGCGTCCACCACCCACTCGCAGCTGAGCCCCGAGGAGCAGCTGGCAGCGGGCGTCACGCCGGGCCTGGTCCGGCTCGCGGTGGGCATCGAGGGAATCGACGACATCCTGGCCGACCTCGAGACCGGCTTCGAGGCGGCGACATCTTGACCGTCAGCTCCTTTTCAGGCGCCCGTTCGGGGCGGCAGGCTCTGGCCTTCCCCGCCCCGGACGGACGCCTGACGAGCGTCGACATCGGCGAGCTGCAGCTCGAGAACGGCGCCGTGCTGTCCTCGGTGACACTGGCCCTGCAGGTCTGGGGGGTGCCCAACGCCGCGCGCGACAACGTGGTGCTGGTCGAACACGCGCTCACCGGCGACTCGCATGTCACCGGTCCCGCCGGCGCGTCCCACCCCTCCCCCGGCTGGTGGGACGGCATGGTCGGACCGGGCGCGCCGCTCGACACCGACGAGTGGTGCGTCCTCGCCACCAACGTGCTCGGCGGCTGCCGGGGTAGCACCGGGCCGACGACGCTCGCACCGGACGGCCGTCGGTGGGGGTCCCGCTTCCCGGAGACGTCCATCCGTGACCAGGTGGCCGCCGAGGTGGCGCTCGCCGACGTGCTCGGCATCGAGCGGTTCGCGTCCGTCATCGGCGGCTCGATGGGCGGCATGCGGACCCTCGAGTGGGCCGTCGGCCATCCCGACCGGGTGGCGTCCGCGCTGATCCTTGCGGTCGGTGCCCGCGCGACCGCCGACCAGATCGGCACCCAGACCACCCAGATCGCGGCCATCACGAGCGATCCCGACTGGCAGGGCGGCGACTACCACGACACCGGCCGGGTCCCCCGGGCCGGATTGCGCATCGCGCGCCGGATCGCGCACCTGACCTACCGCACCGAGCACGAGCTCGACACCCGGTTCGGCAACGTCGCACAGCCCGGCGAGGACCCGTGGCACGGCGGCCGGTACGCGGTCCAGAGCTACCTCGAGCACCAGGCCGACAAGCTCGTGGCACGCTTCGATCCGGCCACGTACGTCCTGCTCACCGAGGCGATGAA
This sequence comes from Rhodococcus sp. P4_F5, assembly GCF_056401315.1. Taxonomy (NCBI): domain Bacteria; kingdom Bacillati; phylum Actinomycetota; class Actinomycetes; order Mycobacteriales; family Nocardiaceae; genus Rhodococcus; species Rhodococcus sp. P4_F5. The sequence continues at coordinate 14,991 of NZ_JBFUJP010000061.1, forward strand.
CCGGCACGACGTGGGCCGGGGGCGCGGCGGCATCGAGGCCGCGCTGGCCGGGTGCACCGTCCCGGTCATCGTCGGCGGCGTCGACTCGGACCGGCTCTACCCTCTGCGCCAGCAGGAGGAGCTTGCCGACCACCTGGCCGGCTGCGAGGGCCTGCGGGTGGTGAACTCCAAGGACGGTCACGACGGCTTCCTGACCGAGGCCGAGTGGGTCACGAACCTGCTCGGCGAGACCATGACGCTGGCCCGTGCCGGTCGCCACGGCCCCGCCGGTTAACTTTCGACCATCCCCGCAACACCCGTCTCACCCGGTTACCAGAATTTGCTGGACGGTCGGCCAGAATTGGCTGATTGCGCCTCCACTGACGTACCGGGTCACTACCATCGGCCCGGTGCGCTCATCTGTGATTCAACCCAGCTCTACGCCTGACTCGCCGCAGACCGAGGTGGCAACGCCCCCGACCGGGCGCGACGACGTCGCGGCGTCCGCGGCCGGTGCCCGGGCATTCGCGCCGTTCCCCCCGTCGGACGGAAGCCTGACCAGTATCGACATCGGTGCGCTACAGCTCGAGAGCGGTGCGGTGCTGCCGGACGTGACCATCGCGATGCAGTGCTGGGGCACCCCGAGCCCGAATCTGGACAACATCGTGCTGATCGAGCACGCGCTGACCGGTGACTCGCACGTCACCGGCCCGGCCGGTCCCGACCACGTCACCGCCGGGTGGTGGAACGGCATGGTCGGTCCGGGGGCGCCGATCGACACCGACGAGTGGTGCGTGCTCGTCACCAACGTGCTCGGCAGCTGCCGCGGAACGACCGGACCGAGCACGCCCGCACCGGACGGCCAGATCTGGGGATCGCGTTTCCCCGCGATCTCCATCCGCGATCAGGTCGAGGCGGAGCGCGTGCTGGCGGACGCCCTGGGGATCGCACAGTTCGCGACCGTCATCGGCGGCTCGTTGGGCGGCATGCGCACCCTCGAATGGATGATCGGCCACCCCGACCGGATCCGCTCGGCGCTGCTCCTCGCGGTCAGTCCCCGCGCGACCGCGGACCAGATCGGCGGCCACACCGCCCAGATCGACGTCATCGCCGCGGACCCGAACTGGCACGGCGGCGACTACTACGGCACCGGTGTCTCGCCCGACAACGGCCTGAACATCGCCCGCCGGTTCGCCCACCTGACCTACCGCGGCGCGGCGGCCATGGACGACCAGTTCGCGAATGCCGCGCAGGAGGGCGAGGACATCTGGAACGGCGGCCGCTACGCGGTCCAGAGCTACCTCGAGTACCACGCGAACAAGCTGGTGACGACGTTCGACGCCGGCTCCTTCGTTGCCCTCACCCACTGCGCCAACAAGCACGACGTCGGTCGCGGCCGCGGCGGCATCGAAGCTGCCCTGCGGTCGACCCCTGTCCCGGTGGTCGTCGGCGCCATCGACTCGGACCGGATCATCCCGCTGCACCAGGCCCAGGCCATGGCGGAGCTGCTCCCGGGTTGCGACGGCATTCGGGTGGTGCACTCGCCGGCCGGGCACGACGGCTTCCTCACCGAGGTCGAGTGGGTCACCGAGCTGATGGGCGAGACCCTGGCGCTGGCCAGGGTCGGACGCACCGCCCCGTAGTCGAGGTGAGGCCGGTGCTGCCGCCACCAGGGCGGCAGCACCGGCACGCCTTCAGCTGCTTGTTCAGGCGCGCACCGGCGACTCAGGCGCGGCTCAGCCGGTGCCCAGGGGGTCGATCGAGACCGACAACCACACGATCGCGACACCGACCGTCGTCATCGCGGCCACGTCGAAGCGCTGACCACGCACCGCCAGCACCCCGACGTCCTCGGGCGCCAGGCACAACCGGAAGCCCGCCGCCACCAGCGTCGCGAGCCCGAAGACGAAGGCGCCGCGGCGCCACCGGTCGGCCAGCACGAACACGGCGGCGACCAGCACCACGGCGAGCACCGCCAGCAACGGCAGGTTCCGGCGGGCGAGCCGGAGCCAGCCGTTGGTGGTCGACGACCGGGCAGCGATCACGTGGACTACGCCGAACCGGCCGCGAGCTGCTCCGCGCGCTCGACGACATTGCTCAGCAGGAACGCCCGGGTCAGGGGGCCGACACCACCGGGGTTCGGGGACAGGAAGCCCGCGACCTCCCGGACGTCGTCGGCGACGTCGCCGCGCAGGCCCTCCGCGGTGCGGCTGACGCCCACGTCGATCACCGCGGCGCCCGGCTTGACCATGTCCGCGGTGATCAGACCGGCCACGCCGGCGGCGGCGACGACGATGTCGGCGCGCCGCACCTCGGCGGCCAGGTCCTTGGTCCCGGTGTGGCAGAGGGTGACGGTCGCGTTCTCGCTGCGACGGGTCAGCAGCAGACCGATCGGGCGGCCGATGGTGACGCCGCGGCCGACGACGGTGACGTGGGCACCGTCGATCGGCACGTTGTAGCGACGCAGCAGGTGCACGACGCCGCGCGGGGTGCAGGGCAGCGTCGCCTCCTTGCCCAGCACGAGGCGGCCGAGGTTGACCGGGTGCAGGCCGTCGGCGTCCTTGTCCGGGTCGATGCGCTCGAGCGCGGCGTTCTCGTCGAGGTGCTTGGGCAGCGGCAGCTGCACGATGTACCCGGTGCACTCGGGATTGGCGTTGAGCTCGTCGATGGTGGCCTCGAGCTCGGCCTGGGTCACGTCCGCGGGCAGGTCGCGCCGGATCGAGGTGATCCCGACCTTCTCGCAGTCGCTGTGCTTGCCGCGCACGTAGGACGCCGATCCGGGATCGTCACCCACCAGCACGGTGCCCAGTCCGGGGGTGATCCCCCGGGCACGCAGGGCGTCGACCCTGGCCTTCAGGTCGATGAAGATCTCGTCGCGGGTTGCCTTGCCATCCAGGATCGTCGCAGTCACGACCGCCATTGTTTCAGGTAAGACTGAGAGCATGGCACCGACTCCGAAAGTTGCCCCAGAACTGCACGGCCCTCGGGTCCTGTTGACGCCGCTGCGACCCGAGCACCGCGCCCGGCTGCGCGAGATCCACCGGCAGCCCGAGGTGCGCAAGTGGTGGCAGATGCCCGACGACGACTGGCCCGAGGTGCAGGAGCCGGACACCGTCAAGTACACGGTGCTCGAGGACGATCAGGTCGTCGGGTTCGCCCAGTGGTACTTCGAGCCGGACCCGGACTACCGGCACGCCGGCCTGGACCTGTTCCTCGCGCCCGAGACCCAGGGCCGTGGTCTCGGCACCGAGGTGGTGCGGGTGCTGTGCGCGCACCTGATCGACGACCACCGCTACCACCGGCTGGTCATCGACCCGAAGGCCGCCAACACCCCCGCGATCGCCTGCTACCGCAAGGTCGGGTTCAAGGACGTCGGGGTGATGCGGGAGTACGAGATGAACCACGACGGCAGCTGGGCCGACGGCCTGCTGATGGACCTGCTGGCGCGCGAGTTCGTGCGCTGACCGGCCTGGTTCGTCAGCCTTCGGGGTACAGCACCGGCTTCAGCTCAGCCCAGGTCCGTCCGGCCGTGAGGAAGTGGGTGTCGGCCACTTCCTCCACGAACACCATCACGTGGGCGGCGTCGTAGCCGAGGTTCTCGGCCACGGCCCGGCGCACGTCGCTCATGGTCTTGCGGATCGCCTCCGGGGACTTGCCCTGCATCGTCTTGATCGTGACCATCGGCATGCTTCGCTCCGCTCTCCTGGGTTTGATATCGAAACCCAGAATGAAGGTGTCTGGGTCTGAAAGTCAAACCTTGGTAGCCTGGCGGCATGTCGGACCGACCCGCACCGAGAGCTCCCGCACTGAGAGTCCCGCTCGACGACTGCGGACTCGCCCGAGCCGCGACGGTGATCGGCGACCGCTGGACGCTGCTCGTGCTTCGCGAGGCGCACTACGGGGTGACCCGCTTCGACGAGATGCGGGCGGATCTGGAGATACCCAAGGCCGCGTTGAGCTCTCGACTGAAAGGCCTCGTCGACGAGGGACTGCTCGAGCGGCGGCCCTACCGCGAGGCCGGCTCCCGCACCCGAGACGAGTACGTGCCCACCGCCAAGGGACGGGCACTGCTGCCCGCCCTGATCGCCCTGATGCAGTGGGGCGATCGATACGTGAGCGCAGGGGGCGCCCTTCGGTTCGACCACGCCGGGTGCGGCGGCGCCGTGACCGCTCGTCTCGTGTGCGAGTGCGGTCAACTGGCCGAACCGACGGACCTGGTTGCCACCGCGACCCCGGACACCGCAGTCGCGGCGGATCGATAGCCGCTAGGGCTCGACGACCAGGCCCAGCGCGGACGCCATCGCGATCGCCTGCGTCATCTCGATCTTCGCCTGGTCCAGCTTGGCGCTGGTCCACAGGGCGGCGTCGACGTGCGCGCCGCGCAGGTCCGCGCCCTCGAGCCGCAGGCCCGCGGTGCGGGCGCCGTTCAGGTCCGCCGACTGCAGCACCGCCTTGCGCAGGTCGGCCTCCACCAGGTTCGCCTCGCGCAGCCGACAGTCGGTCAGGTCCGCCCCACGCAGGTCCGCACGGCCGAGGGAAGCCAGCGTGAAGTCCACGTCCTCGAACACGATGGGCCGCAGCCGGCAGTCCACGAAGCTCGAGCCGAGCAGGGTCGAGGACCGGAAGGTGCTGTGCCAGAGCCTGGTCCGGGTGAACGTGCAGGACCGGAAGGCGCTCGCCTCGTGGTGCGAGCCGGTCAGGTCGGCGCCGGTGAAGTCGCAGTCGGTGAAGACCACCCGCTCGGTGCGCAGCTCGCTCAGGTCGGCGTCGCGGAAGTTGCAGCCGGTGTAGTGCCGGTCCTGCCAGTGCTGGCGCGGCAGTCGCGCGTCCGAGTAGTCCTCGCCGACGATCTGCTCGGGTTCCTGTGCCATGCCCCGATCCTGCCCCGAGGCATCCCGGCCGGAGTGCACCGGTAGCCAATACCGGCTCGGGCGGGGTCTGCTACTCGCCAGGCGGCGGCAGCACCGAGACGCGATCTGCGGCCATCGTGCCATCACATGGTCGACGCATGCCACCAGCGAGTGGACTTCACACCGCCACTCCACCATCGATGAAGGCGATGTCGCGATCCGCCCGAGCCACGACGTCATCCAACCGAACGACAGCGGTTTCAGGGGGCTGCCGCCCCGGCCAATTCGGTCTGTCAGACTGCTCCAGCAACCACTGAGCTAGAACCTGAAGAGACGGACGTGGAATGCTTCCTCCCGCTGGCTGGCACCCCGACCCTTACGATCCTGGCTCTAGCGAGCGGTACTGGGACGGCGAGATGTGGACCGACCAAGCCCGTCCGTGTGTCGCCGGTAGCGGTGCCAAGAAGAAGCAACGCAAATGGCCTTGGGTGGTCGGCGCCTTGGTGGCTGGGTTCATCGCAGTCGGGGCAATGACCGATGGCGGCGACGGTGGATCCGACGCCGGGACAACGGTGACCTCAACGGTTCAACCGGTGTCCTCGACACCGCGCACGACGGCCAGAACGACGACGCCGATTCCGACGACAACGCAACCGACAACCGTAGCGGTTGCTCCGGTTGCCGAACCCACAACGCAGCAGCCGATCTCCACCGAACCCACTGCGTCACTTGAATTTTCGTGCAGCGATTCGGACTGGCGGGAGTCGATGGGACTCGAGGGCGACAGGCTCTGCGGAACTACTTGGGTCCCGAGAAGCCAACAGCCGGCTCCTGCACCGTTCTTCTCCCCTCCGACGACGACGGTTGCACCCGCGCCGGCACCGGACTACTCGCCCCCACCGGCGGCACAATCCGGAGGAACAGTTCACCCCGGGTCGTTCTGCTCCAGCCCGGGAGCAACCGGAGTCACCACGAAGGGCAAGGCAATGGTCTGCGGTGTTGGAAGCGACGGTAAGGATCGTTGGAAATCCGCGTACTAGTCCCGGCTACTACAAGCCTGACGAACGCGAATGAGATGCCGCGTAGCGGCTCATCGGGGCAGCCCGACTCCGCCACGCGGTTCAGGGTTACCACTCGGCGGATTCCATGGGCGGCGCTCGATCGACATGGACTTGTCGGTCGCCGTCGACAGCCGAATTCTGTCGAGTAGGCGGCCGCTGCGCGAGGGCTGCTGCCGCGCCGGGGCAGGTACAGTCCCGTTGTGTTCCGACTGATGTTCCTCGAGCCCAAGATCCCGCCCAACACGGGCAACGCCATCCGGATGGTCGCCGGCACGGGCTGCGAGCTGCACCTGGTCGGGCCGCTCGGCTTCGACCTGTCCGAGCCGAAGCTGCGTCGCGCCGGCCTCGACTACCACGACCTCGCCTCGGTGACGGTGCACGAGAACCTCGACGCGGCCTGGACCGCGCTGGCGCCGGAGCGGGTGTTCGCGTTCACCGCGCACGCGGAGACCTCGTTCGCGGACGTCGCCTACCTACCCGGCGACGTGCTGCTCTTCGGTCCCGAGCCCACCGGGCTGCCGGAGGAGGTGCTGGCCGACCCGCACGTCACCACCCAGCTGCGGATCCCGATGATCCCGGGCCGACGCTCGCTCAACCTGTCCAACGCGGCCGCGGTCGCGGTCTACGAGGCCTGGCGCCAGCACGGGTTCGCGGGCGGCGTCTGAGGCCGGGCGGCCGCCACCGGCCAGTCCCGCACCTCGCTCACCCCGCCGCGATGTCGAGGAAGTCGCGGGCCGGGCCGCGCAGTTCGCGGCCGGCGGACCACACCGCGAGCAGCCGCCGGGGCAGCCGCAGCCCGTCGACCTCGACGGCGACCAGCCGCCCGTCGGTCAGGTCCGCGGCCACCGCCAGCGACGACACCACCGCGGGCGCGTTGCCCGCGACCACGGCGGCCTTGACGGCGGTGCACGAGGTCAGCTCGAGCAGCGGGTCCACGCAGTCGGGTATCGCCTGCTCCAGGGTGGTGCGGGTGCCGGACCCGAACTCGCGCTGGATCAGCGGGGTGCGGGCCAGCTCGGCCGGGGCGATCGGCCCGGACCGCGACCACGGGTGTCCCGGCGGCACGATCACCACGAGCTCGTCCCGGGCGACCTCCCGCGAGTCCAGCCCAACCGGCACCTCCGGGCCCTCGACGAACCCGAGGTCGGCGTCCCCCGCGAGCACCTGCGTGGCGACGTCGGCGGAGTTCAGCAACCGCACCGAGGTGACGACCGTCGGGTTCTTGCGGCGCATGGTCACCGTCCAACCCGGCACCAGGTACTCGGCGATCGTCATGCTGGCCGCGACGGTCAGGTTCGCCTCGCGTTCGCCTCGCAGGGCCGAGATGCCCGACGCCAGGTGCTCGGCGGCGGTCAGCGTGCCGCTGGCCCACTCGAGCACCAGCCCACCCTCGTAGGTGGGGGTCACGCCGGTGGGCGCGCGGTCGAAGACCCTGATCCCGAGCTGACGTTCGGCGGAACGGACCCGCGCGCTGACCGCCTGCTGACTGAGCCCGTGCTCGCGACCGGCGGCGCCCATGCTGCCCAGCCGCGCGACGGACACCAGCACGTCGAGGGCGGCGAGTTCGGGGACTCGGGGCGAGAGCGGCATCACACCAGGATAATCCGTCACAAGCAGAAATTGTGAGCGCGCAACGACAAGGCCTCTACCTGGCACGACGCGAATCAAGCAGGCTTGAAGCCATGCTCACCACCGCCGCCGCGGCCCCCGCCCGCCTCCCCGCGCCCCAGTCGGCGCCCGCGCTGGCCCGGCTCACCCCGAACTGGTTCGCCGTGGTGATGGGCACCGGGATCATCGCGGTGGGCGCGGCGGCGCTGCCGGTGGACCTGCCGGGTCGCCGGGTCGCCGCGCACGCGTTCTGGCTGCTCGCCGTCGCGGAACTGACGGTGCTCACCGTCGCGTTCGCCACGCTGTGGCTGCGGCACCGCGAGCACGCCCTCGGCCACGCCCGCAATCCGGGCACCGCGCCGTTCTTCGGCGCCGTGTCGATGGGCATCCTCACCGTCGGCGCCGGCACCCTCGGGGCCGGGGCGGACCTGATCGGCGTACGCCCGGCCGCGGCGATCGCGCTGGCCCTGTGGGTGGTCGGCACGGTCGTCGGCGTGACGGTGGCGGTGCTCATCCCGCCGCGCATGGTGGCGGGCACCCCGACGCCTGCCTGGCTGATGCCGGTGGTGCCGCCGATGGTCTCCGCCGCGACCGGGGCCGCGTTGATCGGACACCTGCCGGCCGGGCAGGCGCGACTGGCCATGCTGATCGCCTGCTACGCCCTGTTCTCGGCGACCCTGGTCGCCGCGGCCACGGTGATGGTGGCGGTGGTCGGCCACGCGCGTCGGAACGGACTGCCCGCGCTGCAGGCCATGCCGACCGTGTGGATCCCGTTGGGCGTGATCGGCCAGTCGGTGGCCGCGGCGAACCTGCTGGGCCGGGCCTCCGCCGACGCGGTCGGCCCCGACACGGCCGCCGCACTGCACGCGTTCGGGGTCGGGTACGGCACGGTGGTCGGCGGCGCCGGGGTGCTCGCGTTCGGCTACGCCTGCCTGCTGACCGCCCGCGCCCTCGCCCGCGGCCTGCACTTCACCATGACCTGGTGGAGCTTCACCTTCCCGATCGGCACCTGCGCGGGCGGCGCGGGTGCGCTGGGGATCGCCACCGGTTCCGTTGCCGTCCAGTGGTTGTCGGTGACCCTGCTGGCCCTGCTGCTCGGCATCTGGGGCGTGGTGGCCGCGCACACCGCACGCGGGCTGTGGACCGGGACGCTGCTGGGAGCGGCCGGCAACGCCGCCGCGCCCGCCGCGCCCGCCGCTCCCGTCTCGCGCTAGAGCAGCAGTACCGCGGCCCCGGCGAGCAGCAGCACCACGACCACCACCGCCGCGAGGACGACGGGCAGCCTGCGCGAGGCGGACTTGCCGGGCTCGGCCTCGTCGACGTCCGCGGTCGCGTCGTCCGACGCCGCCTCGACGGAGGCCACGGTCGCCGTCGCCACCGGCGGCTCGGCGCCCGCCTCCAGCCCCACCACCTTGCGGCCGGGGATCGCCGCGAACACCTCGGTGACGTCGTAGGACGGCGGCAGTCCGATCGGCCGCTTGGGTTGGACGGCGGGGCTGAAGCCCGCCGCCAGGACCGCGGCACCGAGCGCGGCCGCCTGCTCCGGTCCGGGGCCGACGACGCAGCGCACGCCGAACTTCTGGGTGATCGAGTCGGCCAGGCCGCGCAGGGCGTCCGCGTCCCGGGCGACCAGCCCGTCACCGGTCACCACGACCGCGTCCAGGTTCGACGGCAGCCAGCCGAACGCGCCCAGCGCGCTGGAGAGCTGCGAGGTCGGCGACGAGCCGCTGCCGGCGGGGAACCGGAACGAGCGGCCGACGACGCTGCCCGCACGCACCAGCGTGAGCGTGGCACCCCCGTCGTCGACGTGATAGGTGCCGACCAGCTGACCGGGCCGATCGGCGATCTCCGACGCGAACCAGGCGCTGGTCGCCTCGGCGTCCGAGACCAGCGACACCTGCTGCAGGCCCGCATAGTCCAGCGCCTCACGCAGCTCGGAGACGATCTCTGCGTCCCAGCGCGACGGGTAGGCGGCCACCACGTCCGGGGTGCCGCCGGTGCGTCCCCCGGACGACGGCAGCGGCTCGCACTCGCGGAGCAGGCTGCGCAGCGCGCTGGCGACGACGTCCTCGGCCCGGTACCGGGTGCCGTCGCTGCCCGTGACGCCGTCCGGGTCGCCGACTCGCGCGAGGAACCCGGAGACGGTGCTGCTGTGCTCGGCGCCCTCCTCGAGCGGTTCCGCCCCACCGAGGACGGTGCCGCCGTCCGGGTACACGTAGAGCACGGTGTCGCGGGCGATGACCGCCGGGTCCGGGGTGCCCGCGTCGTTCGCCGCGACCACCGTCGTCGACACGATGCTGCCGACCCTGAGCCCAATTCCCACGGACATGCGATTTAACCCCGTTCGGTGACGACCAAATAGCGACGACCGCAGCCGGTGGAGTCGATTCTCCACCGCGCCACGGAGTTACATACTGCTACCCGGCGTTCCGGGGCCGCGGGTCAGCCCGCAAGAGTGGCGATCGCGGAGCGCAACCGGGTGGTCGCGTCGTCGGCCACGGACCGCAGTTCCGGGTCACCGGACACCTGCACCATCAGCTCCGGATTCATCGCCTCCACCACCACGTCGCCGCCGTCCTCGCGGACCACGACGTTGCAGGGCAGCAGCAGGCCGATCTGGCGGTTGACGCCGACCGCGCGGTGCGCGAGCTGCGGGTTGCAGGCCCCGAGGATCAGGTAGCGGCCGATGTCCTCGCCGATCTTGGCCTGCAGCGTGGCCTGCATGTCGATCTCGGTGAGCACCCCGAAGCCCTGCGCCTGCAGCGCCTCACGGGTGCGCTCCACGGTGTCGTCGAAGGGTGCGGTCAGTCGGGTTCCGATGCCCAGTTCCATGATGTCCGTCCTCTGGTCGATGTGGTCTGTTCAGTACGTGCGACGGCGGGTCACCGGTGCGTCGCGAGCCCCCAGCGGGACGCCTCGAGCAGGATGTCGACGGCGACGCCGTCCCCGGCGGCCCGGCAGACGTGCTCGAGCGCGTGCACCCGCAGACCCTCGGCCGCGCTCGCCAGGTCCGCGATGGTCGGCAGGATCGCCGGGTCCGGCGGGCCGCCGACGCCGCGGTGGTAGTTCTCCAGCGAGTGCCCCAGGTAGAGCACGGTGCCGTCGGGGGCCAGCCACTGCGCCGCCCGGGCAACCTGCGCGCGCAGTTCGTCGGTCGGCAGGTGCAGGAAGCTCATCAGCACCAGGTCCACCGGTCCGTCCGGCGTCCACTGCGTGACATCGCCGACCTGCCAGTCGATCCGGCCGTCGGGGTCCGTCGCGCGGGCCTGCTCGATCGCCACCGCCGAGTAGTCGACGCCGGTGACCGTCCACCCCGACCGGCGCAGCCAGCGGGCGTGCCTGCCGTCGCCGCAGGCCAGGTCGACGGCCCGGCCGGGGGTCCGGCCGGCGAGCCGCTGCGTGATCGTCCCGGCCGGATCCTGCCCCCACGGGTCGGGGCTGTCGCGGTACCGGGCGTCCCAGTCGCCCGCGTCCATCGCGGCGCTCACGCCAGCGCGAGGAAGAGCTTCTCGAGCTCCGCCTCGGTCATCGGCGCCTGGTTGTCCCGGCTGGTGCCCTCGAGGCAGTCCCGCAGCCCGGTCGCGACGATCTTGAAGCCGGCCCGGTCGAGGGCGCGGGAGACCGCGGCGAGCTGGGTGACCACGTCCTTGCAGTCGCGGCCGCTCTCGATCATCGAGATGACGCCGGCCAGCTGCCCCTGGGCCCGCCGCAGCCTGTTGAGCACCAGGGCGATGCTCTCCTCGTCTCCGGTCATGCCGACACCTCCGCTTTCATGTAGTTCGTCGAACTTCATCTGGTTCATCGAAACCGACTGCCCTCAGGGTACCCCTCGGGGTATCGCGCGGGCCCATCCTGGCGGCGACGCCACGCCGCGCTCACACTGGAGGCGAGGCCCGCCCCGCACCACTAGGAGAGATCATGAGCGACCACGGACCCTCGGGCTTCGACCCCGAGAACCTCGACCGCCTGGCCAAGGAGGTGGGCGACGGACTTCGAGACGCCCTCGGGAAGTTCGGCGGCCTGCTCGGCGACGTCGGCTTCGACTTCGGCACGGCCTGGAGCAGCCACTCCGGCGACCGCACCGCCCGACGCGGGTGGCCGTCCCCTCGCCCGACCACCACCGGCGACGTCGGCGACGGGGTGTGGGCGATCTACACCGTCACCGCCGACGGCGCCGCGCGCGTCGACGAGGTCTACGCGACCGAACTCGACGCGTTGCGGGCCAACAAGAACAACACCGACCCGCGGCGGCAGGTCCGCTTCCTGCCCTACGGGGTGACGGTCAGCGTCCTCGACGAGGACCGCGACACCGGGAACCAGGGCAGCGGGAACCAGGGCAGCGGGAACCGGTCCGACTCCCCCGACGCCGAGCCGACCTGACCCCGGCCACGGCGAGCCGCCGCGGCCGGGGTGGTCGGCGTCAGCCGTGCGAGAACGAGATCCTCGGCAGCACCCGGTCCAGCCAGCGCGGGGTCCACCACGCCGCCCGGCCGGTGAGCCGCAGCAGCGCCGGCAGCAGCACCAGTCGCACCAGGACCGCGTCGAGCAGCACCGCGACGCCCAGGATGATTCCCATCTCCTTGGGCGGCAGCGGCTCCGCGAGCGCGAAGCTGAAGAACACCCCGACCATGACCGCGGCCGCCGCGAAGATCACCCGGCCCGAGCGCGCCATGCCCTCGATCTGGGCGCCGCGGGCGTCGCCGGTGCGCTCGACGTGCTCCTTGACCGTCGAGAGCAGGAACACCGTGTAGTCCATCGCGATCGCGAAGATCATCGCGAAGAAGAACACCGGGCCCCAGCCGTCCAGGAAGCCCTGCGGGTCGAAGCCGAGCAGCCCGGACAGGTGCCCGTCCTGGAAGATCAGCGTCGCCACGCCGAACGCGGCGGCCGTCGAGAGCAGGCTCACCACCGTGCCCAGGAAGGCGATCACCGGCGCCCGCAGCGCAACCAGCAACAGCGCGAAGCCGAGCACCAGGATCACCGCCATCACGATCGGCAGGTAGTCGTTCAGAGCCTGCTGCAGGTCCAGGTTCTCCGCGGGGGCCCCGCCCACCACGGCGGAGTCGGGCAGGTCGGCGCGCAGCGCGTCCAGCGTGCCGGCCAACGCGGGATCCGACGGGTCGACGGTCGGGATCGCCTGCAGCAGCACCCGGTCGGTGCCGTCGGCGGCGGGCATCGGCGGGGTGACCGCCGCGATGCCCTCGGTGGCCGACGCGATCCGCGCGGTCTCCTCGGCGTCGGCGGTCGACGCGACGATCTGCAGGGTCCCCGGCACGCCGTCACCCATCCGCTCCTGGACCAGGGCGTAGCCCTGCCGCACCGGGGCGTCCTCCGGGACCACCTGGATGGACGGCATGGCGACCTTCATCCCGAGCACCGGCAGCGCCAGGGCCGCCAGCACCGCGAGCGCACCGAGCGCCAGGGGCCAGGGCCGCCGGTCGACGACCTTGCCCCAGGCACCGAACCACGGCGAGTGCGCCTGCTGGCGTTTGGCATACGGCAGTGCGGCGGCGTTGACCTTCTCGCCGAGCTTGCCGAGCACGGCGGGCAGCAGCGTCAGGGTCGCGGCGAGCACGAACACCACCGCCAGCATGATGCCGACGGCCATGGTCCGCACGGCGGGCGCCGGCACCAGCAGCACCGCGGACAGGCTCACCAGCACGGTCAGCCCGGACAGCAGCACGGCCTTGCCCGCGGTGTCCATGGTCTCGGCGACCGCCATCCGCCGGCTCGCCCCGCCCCGGAGTGCGTCCCGGAAGCGGACCACCAGGAACAGCGCGTAGTCGATGCCCAGCGCGAGGGCGAACATCATCGCGAAGTTCATGGCCCACACCGAGATCGGGACGATCTCGTTGATCAGCACCAGGGCGCCGGCGGAGGCGACCAGGCCGGCCATGGTCAGCAGCAGCGGCAGGCCGGCGGCCACCAGCGAGCCGAAGGCCAGCACCATGATCGCCAGGGTGACCGGCCAGGAGATCATCTCGGCCTTGATCATCGCGTCGTGGTTGGCGGCGTTGAAGTCGCTCCACAGCGCCGACGCACCGGTCGGGTACACCTCGATGCCGTCGCCGGCAATCTCGGCCAGCGGGTCGGCGAGGTCGGTTGCGGCCCGGACCATCTCGTCCGGGTCGGCGGCCGCGCCGCCGAGCACGACGGCGGTGTGCCCGTCCGGGCTGATGCTGACACCCGGCTGCGGGGGCACCACCGCGGAGATGCGCGCATCGTCGGCGAGCACCCCGGCGACGGCGGCGATCGCGGCCGTCATCTCGGGCGAGTCCACGGCGGCCGTGTCCGAGTGCACCACCACCTGCAGCGCGGAGCTGCCGGCGCCGCCGAAGTGCTGCTCCGCGAGCTCGCGGACGGCGACGGACTCGGAGCCGTTGGCCTGCCAGCCGGCGCCGGCCAGCGAGGAGAACACCGACGGCGCGGCGGCGCCGAGCAGCACCACCACGGCGAGCCAGGCGGTGACCACCCAGCGGAAGTGGTCGGACATGGCCGCGCCGAGGCGGGCCAGCGGACCGCCCACCGGCGGCGCGTGTTCGGGTGCCCCGACGGGGCTGGTGACGGACATCGGTACCTCGCTTGCCTTGAAGACGATCGATCGAAAATACGGGTGGGGGTATATGGAGGTCACACATGTGCCCCCTACGAACCGGGCCCCACGCCGGCCCCGATACCCCCTTGGGTATCGAGACACTGGGCGCAACTATACCCATGGGGGTATTAACCCGCGGCCCGCGTGCACTGTTCCCCCGGCGACCGGGTCCACGCCGGACGACCGGGCCGGGCGCGGCGACCAGCCCGTCCGGGCCGTCAGCCGGCGCGCCGCGCGGTCACCGGAAGTCCCTCGACTTGCCCGCCGTCCGCAGGTCCATCCGCTGCAACCGGTCCGCGACAACGGTCACCGCGCCCTCCGCGTTCTGCACCCGCCCGCGCACCAACAGCGCCGGCGCGGTGTGCGCGAGGGTGCGGTAGCGGGCCCACAGCCCCACCGAGCAGACCACGTTCACCATCCCCGTCTCGTCCTCGAGGTTGATGAAGGTGACCCCCGCCGCGGTGGCCGGGCGCTGCCGGTGGGTGACCGCGCCGCCGACCAGCACCCGGTCGCCGTCGGGGACCGCCAGCAGGCCCGACGCCGGCACCACCCCCAGCGCGTCGAGCTGGGGGCGAAGGAACTGGGTGGGGTACGAGCCCGGGGAGACGCCGGTGGCCCACACGTCGGCGGCCGCCAACTCCACGTCGCTCATCCCGGGCAGCGTCGGCGCGGTGACCGCCGCCCCCACCCCCGGCAGCCGGTCCGGCCGCTCCCCCGCCGCCGCGCCGGCGGCCCAC
>NZ_JBFUJP010000062.1:0-29530 GCF_056401315.1 Rhodococcus sp. P4_F5
CTGTAGCTGTAGCGGACGGTGTGGTCGTCGGCGGCGTAGAACAGGGTGTCGACGGCCTGGTTGCCGTGCAGGTCGACGATCGTGAGGACGTCGCCCGCCCGGACGACCGCGGACCAGGGCCCACGGGCGCCGACGATCTCGTCGAGCACCACCTCCCCTGGAACCAGGGCGAGCGAACCGGGTGCGGGAACGGTACGGGTGGAGGTCATTTGGTGTCCTTTCCGAACTGCGGTGCGGCGGCGTTCCAGGCGTCCTCGGTGTTGAGGACGGCCCTGTGGTACTCCGGGTCGTCCCCCGAACCGGCGCCGGAGACCACGGCGCCGAGGTCCTCGGGGGCGGCCCAGGCGAGCACCTCGACCGAGGTGGTCGGATAGGTCGGTGCGGGGTCGAGCGGGTGCGCGGTGTTCGCGATCAGCACGATCACCGGCAGGTGCACCAGCAGTTCGAGTTCCGTTCCGGCCCCGGCGGTCCCGACGCTGGTGAGTGCGCCGTCGGACTCCACCCGCACGCCGTGGAAGAAGGTGAGCACCGGCGGCAGGTCGCGGGCGGTCAGGCCGTGCTTGGCGGCCGCGAGGGTGAGCAGTTCACGGCCCGCGGGTGCGCCCGAATGCGCGCTGCCCTCGCCGTACTTCGCGGTGTTGGCGGCCAGCGACGTGGTGCCGCAGAAGGCGTCGTGCCGGCCGGAGGTGTCGGCGACGACGGTGGCGAGCACCCGGCCGGCGTCGGAGAGCAACGGGTGTCCGGTGCCGAGGTAGGCCTGCCACGGCACCTTGACGGTGTCTGCGACGTTCAGTCGTTCGTGGGTCGCGTCGGCGCGGTACAGCAGCAGGTTCGCGCACGCGGCGCCGTCGAGATCGCGCAGCCGGAGCCGGGTTCCGCGGGCCAGCACCTTGGAGGTGTACCGGCCGCCGGGCACGGTCTCCGCCCAGGTGAGCCGGTCGGCGGCGACGCCGGCGGGCGGGTTCGGCCAGGCGGACGCGGGCAGCACCGGCATCGAGTCGGTGACCGTCCCGGCCTGCGCGCGGGCGTGGTCGCGGGCGGCGGCGGTGGTGGCGGTGTCGTTGACGACGGTGTTCGCTGTGGTGGTGGTGGACACTGCTCAGGCTCCAATCGTGACGGGGTTCGGGACGGCCTTGCCGCGCGGGTAGCAGAGCGCTCCGATGAGCACCACCGCGACGACGGTCAGCGGGCCGGCCCACTGCAGGACGGGGTACTCCCCCGTGGGGTTGAAGATCTCGGCGCGCGGCCAGGCGAGGTTGACCACCATCGCGACGCCGTAGGCGACGGCGGCGATGTTGACCGGGAGCGCCCACCTGCCGAGCGAGAACAGCGGCTTCCCTTCGGCGTCCACCTGGGGTCCGCCGTTCGGCCAGCCCTTCAGCCGCCGCACCAGCAGCGGAACTGTGACCAGCAGGTAGGCCAGGTAGATCAGGATGATGCAGACACTCGACAGGGTCGCGAAGATCGCCGAGTTGCCGACGTTGACGGCGAGGACCGCGATGCACAGCAGCCCGATGAGCACGGACGGCGCGATCGGGGTTCCGGTGCGTGGGTTGACCTTCGACAGCGTCGCCGAGGCGGGGAGCCGGCCGTCGCGGGCCATCGAAAACATCAGCCGCGACGCCGCGGTCTGGATCGCCAGGGTGCAGACGAACACCGCGATCGCGACGTCGATCAGCAGCAGCGTTCCCCACGGCGAGGACAGGATCGAGTTCAGCACGTACGGCAGGCCTTCGGTGGCGAGCCGGCCGTCGCTCAGGCTGGGCGCGGCCATCAGCGCGCCGACGATCATCAGGCCGCCGCCGAGGGCGGACACCGACAGCGCGAGACGGATCGTGCGGGGTGCCACGCGGCGCGGGTTGCGCGTCTCCTCGGCGAGTTCGCCGGCGGATCCGAACCCGACCATCACGTAGGCGGCCATCAGTCCGGAGACGATCCAGGCCCAGACGTAGCCGGGCTGCCCGCCGGCCGCACCGGTGTCGAACACCACCTCGGGCCCCCGCTGGGCGTGGGTGAAGAACATGCCGATCACCGCGATGACACCGACGATCTCGCAGGTGACGCCGATGTTGTTGATCCGCGACATCCAGTTGACGCCGATGCAGTTGATGACGGTGGTCAGCACCAGCAGCACCGAGCCGAGGAGCACCGCGTTCGCCGCCCCGGACGACGACAGAAGCGACGGGTCGTCGCCGATGACCTGGAAGCCGCTCCACACGTTCGGCAGCACAACCTGCAGGGCGATGGCGGCGGCGGAGGCGGTGACGATCTGCGCGAGGATCATGAACCAGCCGGCGAACCAGCCGATCACCTCCCCCGCCATCCGCCGCGACCACTGGTAGATCGCGCCCGAGATCGGGTACCGCGCCGCGAGTTCGGCGAAGCACAGCGCGACCATGAACTGGCCGAGGAACACCACCGGCCAGGTCCAGAAGAAGGCCGGCCCGGCGAAACCGAAGCCCAGACCGAACAGCTGGAAGATCGTGGTCAGGATCGAGACGAACGAGAATCCGGCGGCGAACGAGGCGAACTTGCCGAGTGAGCGGTGCAACTGCTGCTCGTACCCGAACTCCGCGAGTTCGTCGGAATCCGGATGACTCTGGTCCTTCGGCTGTGATGCGACGGTCGTCATGTGCTCTCCCGGGTGGCGGAGTATCTGTCGGTTGACAGTTTTTCCGCCGCCCGTTCCCCACGGGTGTCCCCCCGGTTTCGCGATGTAGCCATTGCGTTGCGGCTCAATGTCATCCGTTACGTCGACGTTGCGGCCTCCTCACCGCCTCCCCCGGCAGACTTGCGGCGCCGGCCGGCCCTGCGAGGATGGGCCTCATGACCGAAGCCGGTGCCCCGCGCGTCGCTCCGCTCGTCGTTCGTGACCCGGCGATGCGTCCGGTCGGCGAGCTCCTGCGCGGGCCCGCCCTCACCTGCGCCCCCGAGACGCCGGCGCGCGAGGCCGCCGAACTGATGACCCGCGCCGGCCGACGCTGCGTCCTGATTCCCCTGGCCGAGGGCGCGCACGGGATCTTCACCGACGGCGACCTGCGCCGGAAGGTGGTGGCCGCGGGGCTGACCACCGCCACCCCGGTGTCGGCGGCGATGACCGCCCCGGTCCGCACCGTGCCCGCCGACCGGCTCGGCGCGGACGTGCTGATGGACATGCTCGAACTCGGCGTCCGGCACATGCCGGTGCGGTCGGCCTCCGGCGCACTGCTCGGCGTGCTCGAGGACGTGGACCTGCTCGCCACCGCGACCCGCAGCGGTTTCCTGCTCCGCGGCGAGGTCGCGCGGGCGGCCGACCCGGACGCGCTGGTCGCGGCCGCCGCCCGCGTCCCGGACCTGGTGCTGGGGCTGTGGCGGGCGCGGGTGGCCCCGCTGGACGTCAGCGCGGTCCTGTCGGTGATCGTCGACGCGGCCGCGGCCCGGGCGCTGCAGCTCGTGACCGCGGACCGCGACGGCGGCGCGGCGCCGTTCGCCTGGCTCTCACTCGGCAGCGTCGCACGCCGCGAGGCCATGCCCGGCTCCGACGTGGACAGCGCGCTGGCCTGGGCCGACGAGGACCCTGATGCCTGCKGCGAGGACCTGATGGCGATCGCGGCACGCGTGCACGACCTGCTGGACCGCTGCGGCTTCCCGTCCGACGACAAGGGCGCCGTCGCCGCGCGGCCCAGGTTCGCCCGGTCGGGTGGTGAGTGGCTGCGCGCCACCGGCAGTTGGATCGCCGATCCGTACCAGGACAAGGGGATCGTGATGATCTCGCTGCTGGCCGACAGCCGGGTGGTGTGGGGCGCGGATCGACTCGCCCTCGCCGCCGTCGTCGCGGAGCGGGCCCGGGCGAACCCCCAGGCGCTGCGACTGCTCCTGCGGGAGGCGGTCGAGGACAAGGCCCGGATCCATTCGCTGCGCCAGATCCTGACCCGGCGAACCGAGACCGTGGACCTGAAGTCGCAGGGCGTGATGCCGATCGTCAACGTCGCGCGCTGGGCGGGCCTGGCCACCGGGTCCGACGCGGGGTCGACGACCGCACGGCTGCAGGCCGCGTCGGGCAGCGGACTGCTTCCCGACGACGACGCCCGGGTGCTGGCCGAATCCTTCGACGTGCTGCAACAGATCCGGCTGCGGCACCAGTGCGAACAGCTCGAGCAGGGGTTGCCGGTCACCGACGAGCTGGCCATCGCCACGCTGACCCCGCTCTACCGCAGCCTGCTGGCGAACGCGGTCCGGGAGGTCGCGGGCGTGCAGCGCAAGCTCGCGTACGCGGGACCGGCGACATGACCGCGCCGGCGGCGCCGCGTCCCGCGGCCCGGTGGCCGGAGCTGTTCGCGGACCTCAGCGACGGCCAGGCGCACGCGGTCGAGCAGACGGTCGCCGCGGAGCGGCTCGAGGGCTGGCGGCCCCGGCGTGAGCACGTCGCCGACCTGGTGGCGTTGGCCACCGGCGACGGCAGCCACGCCGACCGCCTGGCCCGCTGGCGGTCGGAGGCCGCCGCGCTCCCCGCCGCCGGACGCCGCCGCCTCGCCCTGCCGCGGCCGTACCTGGTGACCGGGACGTCGGTGCTGCGCAACAACTTCGGTTTCCGCGACGGCGGACAGCTGCGCGAGGTCGAGTTCCCCGCGACCGCCGCCCGGCTGCTGCAGGCCCACCTGGGGGCGGCGACGCCGGTGCGCGCGGTGGACGCCGAGCACATCCTGCGCCTGCACGGGCAGGTGTTCGGCGACGTGTTCGGCTGGGCCGGGCAGACCCGGTTCGTGGAGCTGTCGAAGAACGGCGACGCCTTCGCGCCGGTGGCCGCGATCGGCCGCTACCTGCGGGAAGTCGAGATCGCCGTCGCGGTGACCGACTGGCCCCGCGTCGACCGGGGCCGGCTGGCGTACGCGCTCGCCGCGGTCTACGCGACCTACAACCACGCGCACCCCTTCCGCGAGGGCAACGGCCGCACCGGCACCCTGCTGCTGCACCAACTCGCCGCGTCCACCGAGTTCCGTCTGGACCTCTCCGACGTCACGGCCGCGGAATGGGTTGCCGCCTCCCGCGACTCGGCCCCGTTCCGCCGGACGGGGGCGCCGTCGCCGCGGCCGTTGATCCCGCTGCTGCGGCGCGCGCTGGTGTCGCGCCGGTAGCTCGTCCCCACCGCTCTGCCGGAGTCGAGACGCGGATCCGCCCCTCTCGCTGCCCACAGTCATCCCTGGTCATATACCCCATGGGGTACTTGACATACCTAGGGGGGTATATGGCACCCTGTACTCATCACCCCCACTGACCTGGGCAGCAAGGAAGCTGAGAAGTAGGAAGGTTGTCCCGATGATCCTCGAGCAGTACTACATCGAGTGCCTCTCGCACGCGTCGTACGTCATCGGCGACGAGAGCACCGGCCGCGCCGTCGTGGTCGACCCGCGTCGCGACATCACCGAGTACCTCTCGGACGCCGCTCGACACGGCCTGACCATCGAGGGCGTCGTCAACACGCACTTCCATGCGGACTTCGTCTCCGGACACCTCGAACTGGTCGAGGCAACCGGCGCCTGGATCGGCTTCGGCGAGGCCGCGGACACCGACTACCCGATCGTCCGACTGACCCACGGCCAGCACCTGACCCTGGGGAACGTGGACATCGAGATCCTCGCCACACCCGGCCACACGTGGGAGTCGATCAGCCTGCTGGTCCGCGAGAGCCGCGACGCCGAGCCGTCCGCCGTGCTGACCGGCGACTCGCTGTTCATCGGCGACGTCGGGCGCCCCGACCTGGCCAATCTCGGCGACGGCACCACCACCGACCTCGCCCGGGCGATGTACCGCACCGTCCACGAGACGCTGCTGGCCCTGCCCGACGCGGTGACCGTCATGCCGGCCCACGGGGCGGGGTCGTCGTGCGGCAAGAACCTCTCGTCCGAGCTGACCTCCACCATCGGCGAACAGCGGCGCACCAACCCGTCGGTGCAGCCGATGAGCGAGGCGGCGTTCGTCGCCCTGATCACCGACGGCCAGCCCGCGGTGCCGGGGTACTTCGCCGCCGACGTCGCGCTGAACAAGTCGAATCGGGCCCTGCTCGACCAGGATCGGCACATCCCCGAGCTGTCCGCGGAAGACCTGCGGGCCGAGCTGACCAGCGGCACCCGCGTTCTCGACGCCCGCACCCCCGACGACTTCGCCGCCGGCCATCTGCGCGGCTCGGTCAACGTCGGATTCGACGGCCGGTTCGCCGAGACCGGCGGCATGGTCGCCGACATCGGCGAGCGCATCGTGCTCGTCACCTACCCCGGCGAGGAACAGGATGCGGCAATGCGCCTGGCGCGCATCGGGTCCGACAACGCCGTCGGCTATCTCGCCGTCGACGCCACCTTCCCGGACGCACTCACCGACCTGGTCCACACCGCACCGCGCACCACGGCCGTCGAGCTCGAGGAACTCCTCGACGCCGACGCCGTCACGCTGATCGACATCCGCAACCCCGGCGAACGCGACTTCGGCGTCATCGACGGCGCCCGGTCGATCCCCCTCGCGCAGCTGCGATCCCGCCTCGCGGACCTGCCGCGGAACAAGCCCATCGTCGTCCACTGCGCGGGCGGCYGGCGCTCGTCGGTCGCCGCATCACTGTTGCGTGCCGACGGCCTCGAGAAGGTCAGCGACCTGGTCGGCGGATACGCCGCCTGGACCGAACGCGCCGCCGTCTCCGCCTGATTCACAAACTATCGAAAGGACGGCACCGACCGTCATGACAGCTCTCCCCCGACACCACGGCTGGACCATCGAACGGGTGGTTCCGCTGCTGGGCGGCACGGTCGTGCTGCTCAGCGTGGCACTGGTACTCGCGTTCTCCGCCTGGTGGCTGATTCTCACCGCGTTCGTCGCCGCGAACCTCCTGCTCTACAGCGCGGTGGGCTGGTGCCCGATGAGCCTGCTGCTCCAGCGCCTCGGGATCCCGCGGATCAACGGTCGCTGACCGAGATGACGCTCACGATCGCGCTGGCCCTTGCCGCCGGCGCAGCCATCGGCGTCCTGCTCGGACTCCTCGGCGGCGGCGGATCGATCCTCGCCGTGCCGGTGCTGGTGTTCGCCCTGGGCCTCGACCTCGACGAGGCGATCCCGATCTCGCTGATCGTGGTCGGCGCCGCCTCGGCCGTCGGGGCCGTCCCCAAGATCCGCGCGCACCTCGTACAGTGGCGGCTGGCGGCGGTGTTCGCCGCCGCCGGTATCCCCGCGACGTTCCTCGGCAGCGCCCTGGGACGGCAGCTACCGCAGACCGTCGTGATGGTCGGGTTCGCCGTGGTCATGGTCGTGGCCGGCGCCCGCATGCTCGCCGACACCGGTGACACTGGCACCGCGTGCAGGGTGGGCAACTCCGGGATCAACTGGCGCCGCTGCGCCTCACGCTCGATCCCGGTCGGCTTCGCCGTCGGCGTGATGACGGGGCTCTTCGGCGTCGGCGGCGGATTTCTCATCGTCCCCGCGCTGGTGCTCATGCTGGGTGTCGAAATGCGGATCGCGGTGGGAACGTCACTGCTCGTCATCGTCGCGAACTCCGCCGCCGGCCTCGTCGCGCAGCTGGGCGGCGACGTCACGATCGACCCCGCCACCACGATCGGTTTCGCCGGCGCCGCCATCGTCGCCTCCCTGATCGCCGGCCGGTTCGGCAGCCGCGTCGACACCCGCAGACTCCAACACTGGTTCGCCTACCTGGTGTTCGCCGTCGCCGCCTATGTGCTGCTCGACACGCTCGTGCTGAGTTGACGGCGCGTCAGTAACTGAAGGTGACCACCGGGTCGGTGTCGATCCACTTCCACATCACCACGGTGCCGCCCACCTCCGCGTTCGGGACCAACGCCTCGCTGTCCAGGTGCTTCGCGTCGAAACAGATGGGACAGACCAGGTATCGGCCGCCCGCAGCCTCGTAGCGTGCGGCCAGTTCTGGCAGCGGCGGGCATCCGTCGCAGGCCACGCCCTGCAGGGTCCCGCGCAGCACCAGGCGCACCGCCTCCTTCGTCAGGAACATCAGCGTCTCGCGGCCGTCCTCCGCCGCACCGACGGCGACCAGGAAGGCCACCGTCACCTTCTCCGCGTCCTCGAGACCGGTCGTCAGACTGATCACGGCCTTGGGTCGTCCTCCGTTGTTCGTCATGGTGTCGACTCTTCGCCGCCGCGCCCGGATCGGCATGGGGCAACTGCCCCATCAGTCGGACGACGCGTGCACCGGCGGACGCACCAGCCCGTGGTCGATCGCGGCCAGGCTGGCCTGCGTGCGGTTCCCCACCCCGAGTTTGAGGTAGATGTGCTCGACGTGATTGCGCGCCGTCTTGGCCGCGATCGACAGGTCGGTGGCGATCTCCCGGTTGGACCGGCCGTACGCCAGCAGCCGCAGCACCTCCACCTCACGGTCGGTCAGGCCCGCGGGCCACGGACGCGCCCGGTCGATGCGATGGCCGGCCACCGCCAGCACCGCGTCCACCGCCTCGGCGTCCAGGCGTCCCTCCCGGGCCTCCGCGCGCAAACGGTCCGCGGCCAGGTCCGGCCCCATCGCCGCCCGGTATGGGCGGGGCTCCAGCCAGCCCTGATACGCCTCGGCCGCCCCGAGCAGCCGGTCGGAGACCGACAGGTTGGCACCGCGGACCCCCCGTGGGAATCCCGACCCGTCGAGCCGCTCGCGGTGGGCGGCCGCGATCGCGACGATCGGTTCGAGACCGACGACCCGATCGAGGATCCGTCCGGTGAGGTAGGGGTAGAGCCGGAGCCGTTCGAACTCCGCGGCCGTCAACGGGCCGGTCTTGTCCCAGACCGAGTTCGAGACGCCGATCCGGCCGAGACCGTGCACCAGACCGGCGCGGTGGAGAACGCGGACATCGGCCGGCCCCATCCCGGCGTGCCGGGCCGCTGCGGCGACCAGGTCGGCCACCGCCGCGGCGTGACCGACCAGCGCCGGGCACTTGAGGTCGACGAAGGCGCCGAGCTCCCGGAGCAACCCGTCGAGCTCCGCCTCCGACAGCTCCCGGTCGCCGTCCGGCGCCTGCGCGAGCGACTCCGTCCACACGTCCCCGGTGAGCAGGCCGTCGAGAATCTCGTCGGCGTGTTCGGTGAAGGTCTGTGCGACCGACGGACAGAACGCCCGGCCCGCCCTCGCCTGCACCACGGCCACCGCCTGCGCGACGCCGCCCGCGCGCAGGTGCACCTCCGCCACGTCCGCCACCTGCGCGATGCAGGCCACCTCGGGTACGTCCGGTCCACGCACGCCGGTCGGCAGCCCCGCACCGTCCCAACGCTCGAACATCGCGCCGACCACGGCGGCCACGTCCTCACCCAACCCCACGCGGTCGGCCAGCGCCCCGGCCGAGGCGCAGTGCGAGCTGATCAGTTCCGACATGCGCGAACGGGCGGTCACCGCGAACGCCGCCCGGTGCACGGTGCGCTCCCACAGCGGCAGTCCGGAACCGGTGTGTTCGAGCATCAGACGCAGGAAGGGCAGGCCCGCGCGGTCGACGCGGTAGGTGTCGGCTCGGAAGCCGATGTCGTCGCCGAACGCGGCCGCGATCTCGGGCGAATCCGCGTGACAACCGATCCAGGCGATCAGGGTCCCGTAGTAGACCGCGCCGCGGGCCCGGGCGTCCATCCCGCAACGGTCGGCAAGCCTGGTCGCGATCAGCGAGGAGCGCAGCATGTGCTCCATCGGCTGACCCAACCCGAGGTCGATCGCGAGCGACAACGCGGCGAGCAGCTCGGCCCGCCGCGGTCCGGCAGCGGACCCGTGTCGCGTCACGGTTACATCCTCCCCCACAGGGTCCCCCGCCGTGGGATCCGACTCTGACAGGATGAGGCCGTGACCACCGCCGGACCGGGCCGCCCACGGCTGACCAAGCAGCGTCGGCCGGGCGGGACCGCGCAGGCAGAGATCCTCGACGCGGCGGCGGAACTGTTCACCACCCGGGGGTTCTCCTCCACCTCGACGCGCCAGATCGCGGAGGTGGTCGGGATGCGTCAGGCCTCGCTGTACCACCACTTCGCCACCAAGGACGACCTCCTGGTGGCGCTGCTGGAGAAGACGGTATCGGCCCCGCTGCGGCTGGCCTCGCGCCTCGCCGAGCGCGACGAACCGGCCGCGGTCCGGTTGTATGCGCTGATCCTGTTCGACGCCGGGCAGCTGATGTCCGGACGGTGGAACCTCGGTGCGCTGTACCTGCTGCCCGAACTGCGCACCGAGCGGTTCGCCCAGTTCCGCCGGGAGCGGCAGATGCTGCGCCGGCGCTACGGCGCCCTCGCCGCGGCCGTGCTGGGACAGCTGGACTCCGCCGACACCGCCCGCGCAGGCCTACCCTTCCGCATCGTCGAGAGCGTGATCAACGAACGCAGTGACACGGAGGGCAGGGACACGGAGAGCGGGGACATGGAAGGCGGCGACATCAAGGGCGGCGACCAGACGGGCACCGGGACCGACTCGCCCCAACTGCTCGCCGACGCGGGCCTGCGGGTGCTGGGGTGGACCGACGTCGAATCGCTCCGAACACCGGCTGGCGCACTGCTCGCAGAGTTCACGGCCGAGGCCTGAGCCGGTGGGCGGCGAGTGCGCCTTCTGCGGCGTGGTCGAGCACGCCGCGCCGGCTCACATCGTCTTCGAGGACGCCGACACGGTCGCCTTCCTGGACCGGCGGCCGGTGTTCAAGGGCCACGTGTTGCTGGTGCCGCGTCGGCACGTCGCGGTCCTGGCGGACCTCCCGGCCGAGCTGATCGCGCCGCTCTTCGCTGTCGCGCAACGCCTCTCGTCGACTGTCGTCGATACACTCGGCGCGCAGGGGTCGTTCGTCGCCGTGAACAACGTGGTCTCGCAGAGCGTGCCGCACCTGCACGTGCACGTGGTGCCGCGAACCAAGGGTGACGGCCTGCGCGGCTTCTTCTGGCCGCGAACGAAGTACGCCGACGAGGTCGAGGCCGACGACTACGCCGCGCGGCTCGGTGCCGCCATGCGCGCTGGCTGAATTCGGTCCGGCTCGCACTTGTCTGGTGTCCGTTCGACTACTCGGAGGGCTTGCGCGCCATCAGGTATGCCTGACGTTGCTTCTCGGGAGGCGTGGGCTCCCGCAGGAGCTGCGCATGCACGTCGAAGCCGGCCTCCCGAAGGAGCCCGACGATCCGGTCGGGCGACAGTCGATACACGTCGTAGGACACCGTGTGCCCGTACGCCCCCTCGAGCCGGACGCGTTCGTCGCCGACCTGGAATGCGAGCGCCAGGTGGCCACCGGGCCTCAGGGTCCGGTAGAACTCGGCGAAGACCACCGGCAACAGCTCCGGCGGAGTGTGGATGATCGAGTACCACGCGACAATTCCTGCGAGGACACCGTCTTCCAGGTCCAGTTCCGTCATCGAGCCCACAACGAACCGAAGCTCCGGATGGTCGCGGCGGGCCACCGCGACCATCTCGGGCGAGAGATCGACACCGAACGCACCGAGCCCCAGTGACCGCAGGTGCGCCGTCACCCGGCCCGGGCCACATCCCAGGTCCGCGACGGGACCGTCGCCCGCGTCGCGCACGAACTCCGCAAACGTTGCCAGCATGGCCCGGTCGAATGGCTGGTCCGCGAGCATGCCGCGAACGAGCTCGGCATAGTCCACAGCGACCGTGTCGTACGCGGCCCGCGTCATGTCCAAGTAGGAAGGTCCCGTCATGCGGAGGACCATATTCCCGCCGGCCGACATCCTCGTGGGCCAGCGATTCACCGATCGGCATCACACATCTTTTGCACGCTTAACCAGGCAAAAGATCATTGTGATCGAATGCGCGTGCGAGTAGAATTTGGTGTATGAAACTCGACGCCATGCTCACCGACCCCGCCGGGGTCGAGGCAGGGCGACTCGACGAAACCGAGCTCGCGTCGGCGGTCCCGGAACTGTCGGCGAGGATCCGCGAACTCGAGGCCCTGCGCGTCCGGTTGGTGCACGAGGCCGACCAGCAGTGCCTCTCGAACCACCTCGGTGCCGCGGACACCACCTCCTGGCTCGCCGACGCCACCCACATGACCGCCGGCCACGCAGGCAAGATCGTCCGCCTCGGCCGAGAACTACCCCTGCACCCGCGGATGGCCGCCGCCCTCGATGCCGGCCGGATCGAACTCGGGCACGTGCAGGTGATCGTCAACTTCCTCGCCCGACTCGACAAACTCACCGCCGACCGGACTGCCGAGCCGGTGGAGACCGACTGGGACCACCCCGACCCCGAAACCGGTCGACCCGACGACTGCCAGGCCTACCTCCTCATCGCCGCGCACCTCGAGAACGTCACCGTCCTTCGCCGACGCGCCCGCGCACTGGAGTTGCTCCTGCAACTCGACGGCACCGTGCCACCCGACGGCGAAAATCCCGAACTCAACGAGTTCTTCGCCAGCACAACGCTCGGTGGTCGGGTGCACGTGACAGGCACCTTCGACGCCGAAACCGGCGAAGCCCTCCAGACCGCCCTCTCCGGACTGTCGAAGCCGCACCCGACCACCGACGAGGACGGTCACCCGACACCCGACGACCGCTCCGCCGCCAAGCGCCGCGCCGACGCCCTCGGACAGATCATCCGCGGACACCTCGACAACGCACGCGGACCGATGGAAGGCGGCGAAYGACCCCACGTCACCGTCACCATCGACGTCGACGCCCTGAAGGACGCGGTCTCCGCGACGACGCCCACCCCGGCGACCGGAGCCTGGTCCGGGAATCGCTGGGACTACCACCGCGACAACGCAACCGGGCTCGTAGGCAGCGAACGTGGTGAAAGCTGCTCAGATGTCAGGCCCCCGCGGCACTACCGCCGCAGAAGGCACGCCACCATGCCCTGGGCTGGGCCGATCTCCGCGGCCATCGCCGCCCGCATCTCCTGCGACGCGCAGGTCACCCCGATCTTCGTCGACCGGGGCGGCAACCCCCTCGACGTCGGCGTCACCACCCGCATCATCTCCCCGCGACTGCGGAAAGCCTTGGTGGCGCGGGACTGCGGCTGCGCCTTCCCCGGCTGCGGACGCCCCGCCGCCTGGACGGACGCGCATCACATCCACCACTGGAGCAAGGGCGGCCCCACCGCCCTGTCGAACCTGGTGCTGCTCTGCAAGAAGCACCACACGATCATCCACAAGAACCACTGGGCGGTGGCCATCGGCGATGACGGCCACCCATGGTTCACCCCACCTGCCTGGGTGGACCCGTTGCGAAGACCGCGGCCGGCCCACAACCGGCGCGTGATCCACGGGGCCTGATCCAAAGGCCCGAACACCCACCACAACCGGTCTGCGCCGTGCTGGTGGCGGAAACTGCAGCTAGAGTGGCGCGCATGTCTGCCATGCACGAGGTTCCCAGCACTGACAACGCTGTTCGTCGTCCGCCAACCCACGCCGAGGCAATTGCCGAGTTCCGCGAGATGGCCGAACGACACCCCGAGTTGGACATCGACATGGACGCAGTACTGGCATCCGTCCGTTACGTACGAGGCGAATCCGACTGACGGTCGGCCTCCACCGGCCCGCCGGGCCGACCCCGAGCCCGGTCAGTCGGTGAGACCGACGACCTCCTGGTCGGTGAGCACGGTCTGCGGCACCCGGCCGGCATCCTTCGCAAGGTGCACGGCCCGATACAGCGGGCGCTCCTCGAGTCCCGCGCCGCGGGCCTCCGCCCGCAGCTGGGAGACGAGCACCGTCGACATCGCCAACGCGGGCGCCAACTCACTCGAGACCAACGCGTCGGCCAGCGACCGCAGCCCGAGAACCTCGAGCTCGCGCCCACCGTCCTCGGTGTAGAGGGCCAGCGGCACCGACACCACGGTGTTGCCGTCGCCGACCCGCAGGATCAGCTGACTGACCCGGGCCGCGCGCACCTGCAACTCCGTGGTCGCCGCGGCGGAAAGATCCACCGACTTCGACCGCAACGCGCTCTGGGCGTGGATGACGTTGCCGCTGATCCAGATTCGACGGCGCAGGGTCAGGAGCGCGGACAACGCGGTGGGCAGCGCGACGATCGCGCCGACCAGCACCCCCATCCACAGCGAGGTGAAGACCCCGACCACCGCGCCGACCACGACACCGAGCCCGACCGCCACCGCCGCGACCTTCCGCAGCCGAGGCGCGATCAGGGACGCGGGAATCAGGTCCAGCGACACCGGGCCCGCGGCCGCGTCACCCTTCGCCAAGGAACGCCCCGACCTGCGCGACCACGTCGTCGAGCGGCACCGGCCGCTGGTCTCCGGTCGCCAGGTCCTTGAGCCCGACCACGCCCTCCTCGAGGTCCCGCTCGCCGAGGACCAACGCCAGCCGGGCGCCGGAGCGGTCGGCGGCCTTCATCGCGCCCTTGAGTCCACGCCCGCCGTAGGCGATGTCCGTCCGGATTCCGGCCTGCCGCAGCTGCGCCGCCACCACCACCATGCGGGCCCGAGCCTCGTCACCGAGCGGCACGCCGAACACCTCGCAGCGCGCCGGGCTCGCGACCGTCTTGCCCTCCGCGGCGAGCGCGAGCACGGTGCGGTCGACGCCGATGCCGAACCCGATGCCGGACAGCGGCTGACCGCCGAGCTGTTCCATCAGTCCGTCGTAGCGTCCGCCGCCGCCGATCCCCGACTGCGCGCCCAGGCCGTCGTGCACGAACTCGAAGGTGGTCTTGGTGTAGTAGTCGAGCCCGCGCACCATCCGCGGGTTCACCACGTACGGGACGCCCAGCGCGTCGAGGTGCGCGAGCACCTCGTCGAAGTGCGCCTTCGCCTCCTCCGAGAGGTGGTCGAGCATCAGGGGCGCGCCGGCCGTCATCTCCTTGACGTGCGGGCGCTTGTCGTCCAGCACGCGCAGCGGGTTGATCTCGGCGCGCCGACGGGTGTCCTCGTCGAGGTCGAGGCTGAAGAGGAACTCCTGCAACAGCTCTCGGTACTGCGGTCGGCAGGTGTCGTCGCCGAGCGAGGTGATCTCCAGGCGGAACCCGTCCAGGCCGAGGGACCGGAATCCGGCGTCGGCGATCGCGATGACCTCCGCGTCGAGGGCGGGGTCGTCGACACCGATCGCCTCGATGCCCACCTGCTGCAGCTGCCGGTAGCGGCCGGCCTGAGGACGCTCGTAGCGGAAGAACGGGCCCGCGTAGCTGAGTTTGACCGGCAGCTGGCCGCGGTCGAGGCTGTGCTCGATGACCGCCCGCATGACGCCGGCGGTGCCCTCCGGGCGCAGCGTGACCGAGCGGTCGCCACGGTCGGCGAAGGTGTACATCTCCTTGCTGACCACGTCCGTGGACTCGCCGACGCCGCGGGCGAACAGTCCGGTGTCCTCGAAGATGGGCAGCTCGATGTGCCCGTATCCGGCGAGCCGCGCGGCCCGGGTGAGGCCGTCGCGGACCGCGACGAACTCCGCGGACGCCGGCGGCACGTAGTCGGGGACGCCCTTGGGGGCCGAGAATGCGGTGTTACTGGGCTTGCTCACGTTTTCCACTATTCCTTAAACACGGAGGCGCGACAGACAGGGAGGCGCGACTTACCTGGAGTCGGCCAGTCCGACCAGGAACGGGTTGGCCACGCGCTCCTGCCCGATCGAACTGGAGCCGCCGTGGCCGGGCAGAATCGCGGTGTCGTCACCCAGGACCAGCAACTTGGCCGCAATCGACCGCAGCAGCTGCTCGTGGTCGCCGCCCGGCAGGTCGCTGCGCCCGATCGAACCGGCGAACAGCGTGTCGCCGGTCAGCGCCACCTGCACCGGACCGTCCGCGGTGGCCGCCGTCGTCCGCAACACCACCGAACCCTGGGTGTGCCCGGGAGTGTGGTCCACGTCGAACCGGATGCCGGCCAGCTCCAGYACGTCACCGTCCGCCAGTTCGCGCACGTCGGCGGGCTCACGGAACTCGGCGTCGCCGATCATCGCGGCCAGCGCAGGACCGGTGCCTCGCAGCGGGTCGCTGAGCATGTACCGGTCCTCGGGGTGGATGTAGGCCGGGATCCCGAACTTCTCGCACACCGGCGCCACCGACCAGGTGTGGTCCAGGTGCCCGTGGGTCAGCAGCACCGCCGCCGGGGTCAGTCCGGACTGGTCGAGGAACTCGACGAGTGGCGCGGTGGCATCTTGACCGGGGTCGACGACGACGCACTCGGTCGAGTCGTCCTGCGCCAGGATGTAGCAGTTCGTCTGAAAAGCTCCGGCCGGGAATCCGGTGACGAGCACGGCAATCGCTCCTTGGTGGCGGTGGCGGGGAAACAGGTGTTACTGACAAAGCCGGTCCAGAGGGACCGGCTACAGCCTAGGCTGCCAACCCGTCAGCATGCTCACAGGTTCTAATGGCAGACTTTGACAGCGACTGACCAGTGGGCGTCATGCCCTACATACGAGGGCCGCTCGTCCCGCCGCGCGGGGCGACGCGCCCGTGCGGTTACCGGAGGTATGCAGTAGTGCCGAGCAATGAGCAACGTCGCCAGGCCGCCAAACGGAAGCTGGAACGACAGCTCGAGCGCCGGGCCGAGCAGGCCCGCAAGCGCAAGCAGATGACCATCGGAGCGTCCGTGTTCGGCGCCGTGCTCGTGGTCGCGGCCGGAGCAGTCGTCTACAACCTGACCAAGGGCGACGACAGCGCAGACACGTCCACCACCGCGGCGAGCAGCGCACCCCAGGAGGCCGGCGTCATGCCCGCGGGCCGCGCCGAGGCCCTGCCCGCGACCGTGGACTGCACCTACATGCCGGACGGCCAGGCCCCCGCGAAGCCCGCGAACATGCCGAACGCGACCGCCGTCTCCGCCGAGGGCACCGTCACGGTCAACCTGGACACCACCCAGGGACCGATCGGACTCGACCTCAACCGCGCCGAGTCCCCGTGCACGGTCAACAGCATGGTCAGCCTCGCGGAGCAGGGCTACTTCAACGACACCCCCTGCCACCGGCTCAGCACCACCGGCCTGAAGATCCTCCAGTGCGGCGACCCCTCCGGCCAGGGCACCGGCGGACCCGGCTACGGCTTCGTCAACGAGTTCCCCACCGACCAGTACAGCCCCGACGACCCGAACCTCGGTGAGTCCGTGACCTACGGGCGCGGCACCATCGCGATGGCCAACACCGGCCAGCCGGGCAGCAACGGCAGCCAGTTCTTCCTGGTCTACGACGACTCCCCGCTGCCGCCGATGTACACCGTCTTCGGCACCATCTCCGACGAGGGCCTCGCCACCATCGAGAAGGTCGCCGCGGCAGGTGACGACGGCTCGATGTCCGCGGGCGGCGGCAAGCCGAACACCCCGATCCAGATCACCACTGCGAGCGTGGCCGCATGAAGCGCACCCTGATCGTCGCCGCGGGCGTCGGCCTGGCCCTGGTGACCGGCGCCTGCTCGAGCAGCACCGACAACTCGGCCGGCGGATCCTCGGCCACGTCCGCCACGATGTCCGCCACCTCGTCCGGCACCACGATCAACCCGCCGGACCTGTCGTCCTACCCGAAGCTCCCCGCGGTCACCACGCCCACCGAGGGCACGGCGGCCTGCTCGTACCCGGCCAGCGGCCAGCCGGTCAAGCCGGTCACCCCGCCGCCGTCGGCCGGCGTGCAGGCCGAGGGCACCGCCGAGGTGACCATGACCACCTCGCAGGGCCCGATCGGGCTGAGCCTGAACCGCGCCGAGGCGCCGTGCACGGTGAACAGCTTCGTCAGCCTGGCCGAGCAGGGCTACTACGACGACACGCCGTGCCACCGCCTGAGCACCAGTGGGCTGTACATCCTGCAGTGCGGCGACCCGTCCGGCACCGGCCGCGGCGGACCCGGCTACGGCTACCTCAACGAGTACCCGTCCACCCAGTACACCGCGGCGGATCCCGCCGGTCAGCAGCCCGTCGTGTACCCGCGCGGCACCATCGCGATGGCCAACACCGGCCAGCCGGGCAGCAACGGCAGCCAGTTCTTCCTCGTGTACGAGGACTCCCCGCTGGCGCCGCAGTACACGGTGTTCGGCACCATCTCCGAGGAGGGCCTCGCCACCATCGAGAAGGTCGCCACCGCAGGAAACGACGAGTCGATGCCCGCGGGCGGCGGCAAGCCGAACACCCCCGTGCAGATCGAGAAGGTCACCGTCGGCTAGCTGAATCGCCCGACCGGGCGGGTTGAGAACTGCGACGACTCGTTGTCACGGGCCGTTGAAACGAAGGTCTCCTGTCGTGGAGTGGTGTTGCACGGACACCCCGCCGACTGGAGACCTTCGTTCGTCCCGATGCCCACCGGCACGGGACTCCGATCGCCGTGCGGCCGCTCCGGTCGTACGCGGCGCTTCGATCGCCCACGCACGAGGTCATAGGATTCTCCGTTGACGAATCTGACAATCCGCTCACAGAGAGAGTCGTTACGTGATGGACGAACCCGACCGCGAAGACCTTCTACTCAGCGATGACGAGCGCATGCACGCCTTGAATGTCATCGGCGAGCACTACGCCGCAGGACGGTTGGATGGAACCGAGTTCTACGACCGCTCCGAAGTAGTCGCCTCTGCACGCACTCTCGACGCAGTCCGCAGTGCTTTCCGAGGACTTCCTGGCGGACTGCCACTCGAGCTGGTCGACGGGCACCTTCGGAAGATCCCGGTCAGTGGAATCACCCCGGCAACAAGGAACGGCGACACCGTTGCTTCACGAACCGCATCACGCAGTCCCGAAGAGGAGCTTTCCTCCCTCCGCAGACGCGGGGACTTGATCGAGACGCTCGACGGGGCGATCTTCGGTATCACCCTCGTGACTTTCCTTGTGCTGCAACTGATCGTCGACTGGGACTACGCCTGGGTCGTCTGGACGTCACTGGTGCTCACCCTCAGCATCCCCCGGATGATCCTGAGGTTCGGCGACACCGATGAGGAGATCTACGAGGAGTTGAAGGACTCGGAAGCCACATCACGCAAGAGACGCCTCCACGAGGCCGCCAATCGGATACACGAGCTCGAAACCAAGCAGGACCCCGAGAAGATCTAAGCGGCCCGAGGTGGCACGGCTCACGTGTTCGAGTCGAGATCCACCTCGGTGCAGGCGCGTCGGCGCCTACGCCGCGCTGGTCAGCCGGTAGACGTCGTAGACGCCCTCGACATTGCGCACCACGTTCAGCACGTGGCCGAGGTGCTTGGGATCGCCCATCTCGAAGGTGAACCTGCTGATCGCGACCCGGTCACCGGAGGTGGTCACCGAGGCCGAGAGGATGTTCACCTTCTCGTCGGCGAGCGCCTTGGTCACGTCGGAGAGCAGCCGGTGCCGGTCCAGGGCCTCGATCTGGATGGCCACCAGGAACACCGACGACGCCGACGGCGCCCACTCCACCTCGATGATCCGCTCGGACTGCTCCTTGAGCGACGCCGCGTTGGTGCAGTCCACCCGGTGCACGCTCACCGCGCCGCCACGGGTCACGAAACCCATGATCTCGTCGCCCGGTACCGGGGTACAGCACTTCGCCAACTTGGCGACCGTTCCCTCGGCCCCGGGCACCAACACCCCGGAGTCGGTGGTCCGACGCGACCTCGTCGGCATCGTCGACGGGGTGGCCCGTTCGGCCAGCTCCTCCTCGACGTCGCCGACGCCACCGAGGTGCGCGACCAGCCGCTGCACCACGTGCTGCGCCGAGACGTTGTGCTCCCCCACCGCCGCGTACAGCGCGGAGACGTCCAGGTACCGCAGTTCGTGCGCGATCGCCGACATCGACTCGGCGCTGAGCAGCCGCTGCAACGGCAGGCCCCCGCGCCGCACCTCCTTGGCGATGGCCTCCTTGCCCGCCTCCAGCGCCTCCTCGCGGCGCTCCTTGGCGAACCACTGCCGGATCTTCGTCTTCGCGCGCGGCGAGACGACGAAGGTCTGCCAGTCCCGGCTGGGCCCGGCGTTGGCGGCCTTGGAGGTGAACACCTCCACCACYTCGCCGTTCTCCAGCGTCCGTTCCAGCGCGACGAGCCGGCCGTTGACCCGGGCGCCGATACAGCGGTGCCCGACCTCGGTGTGTACGGCGTACGCAAAGTCCACCGGCGTCGACCCGGCGGGCAGCGTCACCACGTCGCCCTTCGGGGTGAAGACGAAGATCTCCTTGACCGCCAGGTCGTAGCGCAGCGACTCGAGGAACTCCCCCGGGTCCGCCGCCTCCCGCTGCCAGTCGAGCAGCTGACGCATCCACGCCATGTCGTCGACCTCGGCGACGTCATTGGAGTGCTTGCCCTTGGTCTCCTTGTAGCGCCAGTGCGCCGCGATGCCGAACTCGGCGGTGCGGTGCATGTCGCGGGTGCGGATCTGCACCTCCAGCGGCTTGCCCTCCGGCCCGACGACGGTGGTGTGCAGCGACTGGTAGACGCCGTAGCGGGGCTGGGCGATGTAGTCCTTGAAGCGGCCCGCCATCGGCTGCCACAGCGAGTGCACCACGCCGACGGCGGCGTAGCAGTCGCGGACCTCGTCGCACAGGATCCGCACGCCGACCAGGTCGTGGATGTCGTCGAAGTCGCGGCCCTTGACGATCATCTTCTGGTAGATCGACCAGTAGTGCTTGGGCCTGCCCTCGACCACCGCGCTGATCCGGGACGCGGCCAGGGTGGCGTTGATCTCGGCCCGCACCTTCGCCAGGTAGGTGTCGCGCGACGGCGCCCGGTCCGCGACCAGACGCACGATCTCCTCGTACTTCTTGGGGTGCAGGATCGCGAAGGACAGGTCCTCGAGCTCCCACTTGACCGTGGCCATCCCGAGTCGGTGCGCAAGCGGCGCAATAACTTCCAACGTCTCGCGCGCCTTGCGTGCCTGCTTCTCCGGCGGCAGGAAGCGCATGGTGCGCATGTTGTGCAGCCGGTCCGCCACCTTGATCACCAGCACCCGCGGGTCCCGCGCCATTGCGATGATCATCTTGCGAATGGTCTCGCCCTCGGCCGCGCTGCCGAGCACCACCTTGTCCAGCTTGGTGACGCCGTCGACCAGGTGCGCCACCTCGTCACCGAACTCCTCGGTGAGCTGCTCGAGGCTGTAGCCGGTGTCCTCGACGGTGTCGTGCAGCAGCGCCGCGACCAGCGTCGTGGTGTCCATGCCGAGTTCGGCGAGGATGTTCGCGACGGCCAGCGGATGCGTGATGTAGGGGTCGCCGGAGCGACGTTTCTGGCCCTCGTGCCGCTCCTCGGCGACGTCGTAGGCACGCTGCAGAGGCGCCAGGTTCGCCTTGGGGTACAGGTCGCGATGCACCGCGACCAACGGCTCGAGCACCGGCTTGACCACGGTGTTGCGCTGCGCCGTGATCCGGCGTGCGAGCCGAGCCCGCACCCGCCGCGACGCCGAGGTGGGCACCGCGGGCGTCGTGCCCTCCGGAGTCGAGCCCTGTCCACCGTTTCCGGACCGCGACCTGTCGAGGTTCTGGGTCATCTCCGTCACCTCCCACCGAATCGGTCGTGCACTACTGGCCGCGCAACGCTGCCAGCGACAACTTTAGTCCTCAGACCCGCAGCAGCGATGTGAGCGGGTACTCGGCGAGCCGGTCCCGGCCGGCGAGCGCCTCGATCTCGAGGACGACGGCGACACCCACCACCGTGGCGCCCGCCGAGGCGAGCAGTTCGGCTGTGGCGCGGAGCGTTCCGCCGGTGGCCAGGACGTCGTCGATGACGAGCACCTGCCGGCCCCGCAGGTCGACGCCGTCGGCGGGCACCTCCAGCGTCGCCGAGCCGTACTCGAGGTCGTAGGACCGACTGAGCACCGGCGGCGGCAGCTTGCCGGCCTTGCGGACCGCCAGCACGCCCGCGTCGAGGGCCAGCGCGACCCCCGCACCCAGCAGGAAGCCCCGGGCGTCGATGCCGGCAACCAGGTCCGCGTCGCCGCCGACGGCCACCAGGGCGTCGACGATGTCGCGAAAAGCCTTCGCATCGGCGAAAACCGGGGTCAGGTCGGCGAAACGCACACCAGGCTCCGGGAAGTCGTCGGCCCATCGGGTCAGGCGGGCGACGTCCGCGGAAGCGGACTCGAGGGACGGGACTGCGTGCGGGGACGGCTCGGTACTCACCTGAGCAGTATCCACCTGTCCATGTTCCAGCCCGCACCTGCGGCCGTCAGATTCGGCACCGCGGCGTGCATGCCGTCCGCGAACGCCGTGGTCCGCGGCTCGTTGAACAGCGGGATCGACGGCATCTCCGACCACAGGATGTTCTCGGCCTCGGTCGCCAGCCCCAGCTGACGGTCGTAGCCCGTCTCGACGGCGAGCTGACCGGCGATCTCGGTGACCCGGCCGTTGCGGAACTGCCCGAAGTTGCTGCCCTCGCCCTCCGCCAGCGAGTACGCGGGCGGCACCAGGGAGTCGGCGCCCGCCGCACCCTGCGCGGACGCGGTCCCGCCGAGCACGGCGTCGACCTTCCCTGCGGCCAATGCGGACGGGGTGAAGTCGGCAGATCCGTTGTCCTGCACGGTGATCCCGGCAGGAGAACATGCCGCCGCGATCGCGGCGACGGTGGCGGCACGCCGGGCGTCGGGCGCCAGGTAGCCCACTCGCACCGTGATCGGCCCCTGCCCGGACGCGGAAAGTGCCGCGCTGGCGGCGCCGGTGTCCGCCCGCAGGTAGCGGTCCCCCGCGACCGCGGCCACCGGCGGGTACAGCAGCGTGTCCGCCTGCACGATCCGGGAGTTCAGCACGCCGGACCCGAGGCCGGACTGCGGGGCGTAGCCCGGGTGGCCGAGCGTGTCGAACAGCGCCTGGCGCGGCACACACGAGGCGAGCGCCCGCCGTGCATCGGCCGAGCCGAGCACGCCGCCGGTGGCCAGCACCAGCTGCTCGCTGCTGCGCGACGGCTCGTGGACGGTGCTGAAACCCTTGCCCGGATCGAACCCGTCGATCGAACCCGCGCCGACGTCGAGCACGTCGACGTCGCCGGAGGCCATCTTMTCCTCCAGGTCGACACCCTTGGGCCACACCACGATCCGATCGGTGGCGGGCTTGTTCCCCCACCACTTGTCGTTCGCGACGAGAACCAGTCCGTCCTCGGTCGAGTACGACTGCGCCCGGTACGGACCGGCCGACGGGAACACCGCCGGGTCGAGCTCGCCCTCGGTGAGGTTCCAACCGGTGTTCCAGAACGCGGCGACCCGCGCGGCCGCCGCGGTGTCCTCGCCCTGCAACGCCGTCACCACGTCGGGGACGCCCGCGGCCCGCGCGGCCACGTGCGCGGGCATCAGCTCGGTGGCGCCGAACAGCGCCCGCCACTCGGCGAACGCCCGCCCAGGCCGGAACACCACGGTGGCGTCCTTGGTCCCGGGCTGGCACTCGACGCGGTCGATGTCCGAGTAGCCGGCCCGGGAGGCCGCGTGGAACAGCGGCGCCTGGTCGGGGCCGGTGAACCGGCCGCTGCCGGCCGCCCAGGCCAGCACCAGGTCGTCGCAGGTCACGGGCACGCCGTCGGAGTACACCGCGTTGGGGTCGACCTTGTAGAGCAGGCTCAACCCGTCGCCCGGTTGGGCGGTGACGGTGCCGACGTCACCGTCGGCGAGGGCGCGGCCCTCGGGGCCGAGGTAACTCAGCCCCGGGAGCACCCGCGCGAACGCCTGGCGGGCGCCCGACGCGGCACCGTCCACCGTGTTCGCGTTGTACGTGGTGAGCACGTTGTCGATGGCGTAGCCGATGGACGGGACCTGGTCCTCGCCCTTCGAACAACCGGCTGCCGTCGCGACAAGTGCGATCGCGACGACGCCGGCGACGCCGATCCGTCTACGCCTGCTCATCTCAGTGCCTCTTCTTGTTGCGCTTCCCTGTCGGCCGAGATCCCGGCTGCGGTGCGTCCGCGGTCCGCCGCGGGGACGACACCGAGCCTGCCAGGGCCGCGGTCGAGGTCCCAGCCGCCGCGCCCGCCCGCTCGGCGCGCCGGGCCAGCACCTTCTTGGTGTGCGCGGCCACGGGTCCCCAACGCTCCTTGATCGACACCAGCATCGGGGTGGCGAAGAAGATCGAGGACACGGCACCGACGATGATGCCCACCAGCTGCACGACCGCAAGGTCCTTGAGGGTGCCCACACCCAGCAGGCCGACCGCGACCACCAGCAGGCCGATCACCGGCAGGACCGAGATCACCGTGGTGTTGATCGAACGCATCAGCGTCTGGTTCACCGCGAGGTTCGCCTGTTCGGCGTAGGTGCGGCGGGTCAGGTGCAGGATGCCCCGGGTGTTCTCCTCGACCTTGTCGAACACCACGACGGTGTCGTACAGCGAGAAGCCGAGAATGGTCAGGAAACCGATCACCGTCGCCGGCGTGACCTCCAGCCCGATGAGCGAGTACACGCCCGCGGTGACGACCATGTCGAAGAACAGCGCGACCAGTCCCGCGGTCGCCATGTCGCGCTCGAACCTGATCGCGATGTAGATGCCGACGATCACCAGGAACACCGCCAGCGCGATCAGCGCCTTCTTGGTGATCTGGCTGCCCCAGGTCTCGCTGACGTCCGCGACGGAGATCGCGTTCTTGCTCGGGACGCCGTCCTTGTCCTCCGGCTGGAAGGTGTCGTACAGCGCGTTCTGCAGCGAGGCCACCTGGCTGATGTCCAGCGCCTCGGATCGGATCTGGATGGTCGCGGCGTCACCCGAACCGACGGTCTGCACCGAGACCGGTTCCATGCCGAGCGTGTCCGTGTAGACCGCCTCGACCTGTTCGGTGGTGACGTTGTCGGCCGCGGGGAACTGGATTCGCGATCCACCCTCGAAGTCGATGCCCAGCGTGAACCCACGGAAGACGATGCTGGCCATGGAGATCAGCACGATGACGCTGATGATGGCGTAGTACATCTTGCGCTTGCCGACGATCTCGAAGGCGCCGGTGCCGGTGTACAGCCGGGACAGCAGCCCGTGCTTGGGCAGGTCGGCCTGGCCCTCGGGGGCCAGGTCCTCGGTTGAGTTGGTCACTGTCTCAGGCCTCCTTCGCCTGCGCACCGACGGCGTTGTGCACCGAGGTGGCGGCGGTCTTGCGTTCGCGGGCAACCTGCTGGACGGCACCGAGGCCGTTGACGCTCGGCTTCGACCAGAAGTCGGACTTCGAGGCCAGGTGAACCAGCGGATGGGTGACCAGGAACACCACGAGCACGTCGAGGATGGTCGTCAGGCCGAGGGTGAACGCGAAGCCGCGCACCTGCCCGACCGCGAGGATGTACAGAACCGCGGCGGCGATGAAGCTGACCGCGTTGCCGGATAGGATCGTCCGGCGGGCCCGCGCCCAACCGCGCGGCACGGCGGACCGGAAGCTGCGACCCTCCCGCATCTCGTCCTTGATCCGCTCGAAGTAGACGACGAACGAGTCGGCCGTCATGCCGATACCGATGATCAGACCGGCGATGCCGGCGAGGTCGAGGGTGAATCCGATGTACCGGCCCAGCAGAACCAGGATCGCGTACACGAGGACACCGGAGAGCACCAGCGACAGCGCGGTGAGCACGCCGAGCATGCGGTAGTAGATGAGGCAGTACAGCAGCACCAGGATCAGGCCGACCAAACCGGCGATCAGGCCGGCCTGCAGCGACGCCAGACCCAGTGTCGCCGAGACCGTTTCGGCCTCGGAGGCAGAGAAGGACAGCGGCAGCGAGCCGTACTTGAGGGTGTTGGCGAGTTCCTTGGCACCCGCGGCCGTGAAGTCACCGGTGATCGAGGTGGCGCTGCCCGCGGGGGTGGCGCCCTGCACGACGGGCGCGCTGACCACCTTCGAGTCGAGGGTGAACGCGGCCTGCTTGCCGATGTTGGCGGCGGTGAACTGCGCCCAGGTGGTGCTGCCGTCGGACTTGAAGGTCAAGCTGACCTCGTGGCGCGCCTGCTGCGAGTTGAACGCGGAGGTGGCGTCGGCGATCTCCTGGCCGTCGATGATGCTCGGCCCCAGCAGGTAGACGGTGGTGCCGTCGGTCGAGCAGGCCACGAGCGGCAGGGTCGGGTCGTCGTTGCCCTGCAGCGGGTCGGCGGCGCTGCAGTCGAGGGTCGCCATGGCCTGCTGCTGGACCGCGGGATCGGTACTCTGCCGGGTCTTCTTCGCCTCGGCGATCTCCGCGGCCGCCTGGTCCGCCGTCGACAGGTCACCGCTCGGCGGTGCCGGGGCGGTGGTGGGCTCGGGCGCCGGCGCGGGGGCCGGTTCCTGGGCCGGGAACGGGCGGTTCTGCGGAGCGGGAGCGCCTTCCGGAGCCGGGGCACCCTCGGGGGCGGGGGCACCCTCGGGGGCGGGGGCACCCTCGGGGGCGGGGGCACCTTCCGGAGCCGGTGCGCCTGCCGGGGCCGGGGTCTGGGTGACCGGCACCTGGGCCTGCGCGTTCGACGAGACCTGCGAACCGAGCACCGGCCGGATGTACAGACGCGCGGTCTGCCCCAGCGTGCGGGCCTGCGAGCTGTCGTCTCCGGGGACCGTGATCACCAGGTTGTCACCGTCGATCACCACCTCGGACCCGGACACACCGAGACCGTTGACGCGGGTCTCGATGATCTCCTGGGCCTGCCGCAGCGAGTCCTGGCTCGGCCTGCTGCCGTCCGGGGTGCGCGCGGTCAGCGTGACACGGGTGCCACCCTGCAGGTCGATGCCGAGCTTCGGCGTCGGGGACTTGTCACCCGTGAAGAAGACGAGCGCGTACAGCACGGCAACGATCAGCCCGAATATCACGAGCGAACGCGCTGGTCGTACGGCTCCAGTAGAAGGTGCCACGATCCGTAGTTCTCCTAGAAGTGCGTATGAGGTGCGTCGGTGTGCGCCGACACGGGCCGCGGCCCGGGCGGCGAACTCCAGCCCGAGACGCGACCGCTGCCGAGCGAGGGCACTCGGCAGCGGAAACGGTCTAGCTCACTCCTTGTCGAGGCGACGCTGGGTCTCCTCGGGGGTTTCCTCGCTCGCCGCGTCGGCATCCGTTGCGGTGGTGTCCTCGTCGAGGTCGTCGGCATCGAGGTCGTCGGCCACGTCCTCGTCGTCGACGATCAGCTCGCGGACCACCAGCCGCGACCACGTGGTCACGACGCCGGGGGCGATCTCCAGCTCGACGGTGGTTTCACCGAGGCCGACAACGGTCCCGTGCAGCCCGGAGGTGGTGAGGACACGGTTGCCGACGGTCAGCGAGTCCTGCAGCTCGGCAGTCTTCGCCATTTCCTTCTTCTGGCGGCGGATGCCGAGGAACATCGGCACGAGCAGGGCGAGAATAAGGAGCGGAAACAGCAGTTCCATTGTTGAAGTCAGTCCTAAAAGGTTGTCCGTGCGACCGGTCCGGGTCGGACCGTCGCAGTACCCCAGTGTGCCACTAGTCCAGCAAACCCTGCGGAGGTTCGTTCACACGGACTTCGATACCGCCGGCGGCCGCGTCCGGAG
The DNA here is from genome assembly GCF_056401315.1 of Rhodococcus sp. P4_F5. Taxonomy (NCBI): domain Bacteria; kingdom Bacillati; phylum Actinomycetota; class Actinomycetes; order Mycobacteriales; family Nocardiaceae; genus Rhodococcus; species Rhodococcus sp. P4_F5. The sequence goes on from NZ_JBFUJP010000062.1 coordinate 27,229, forward strand.
GCGGCGTCAACCCGAGCTGCTGCCAGGCCGCGGCGGTGGCGACGCGCCCACGCGGCGTCCGCGCGATCATGCCGGCGCGGACCAGGAACGGCTCGCAGACCTCCTCGACGGTGCTCGGTTCCTCCCCCACCGCGACGGCCAGCGTCGACACGCCCACCGGGCCGCCGCCGAAGCTGCGGATCAGCGCGCTGAGCACCGCGCGGTCCAGGCGGTCGAGGCCTAGCTGGTCCACGTCGTAGACGGCCAGCGCCGCATCCGCGATCTCCCGGGTGATCACGCCGTCGGCACGCACCTCCGCGAAGTCGCGGACCCGTCGCAGCAACCGGTTCGCAATACGCGGCGTGCCGCGGGAGCGTCGGGCGATCTCGGCGCCGGCGTCGCCGCCGAGCTGCACACCCAGGATCCCGGCCGAGCGCATCAGGATGCGCTGCAGCTCCGGCGGGTCGTAGAAGTCCATGTGCGCGGTGAAGCCGAAGCGGTCCCGCAGCGGCCCGGTCAGCGCCCCGGACCGGGTGGTCGCGCCGACCAGGGTGAACGGCGCGACCTCCAGGGGAATCGAGGTGGCACCGGGGCCCTTGCCGACGACGACGTCGACCCGGAAGTCCTCCATCGCCAGGTACAGCATCTCCTCTGCGGGCCGGGCGATCCGGTGGATCTCGTCGATGAACAGCACGTCGCCCTCGACCAGGTTGCTCAGCATCGCCGCGAGGTCACCCGCGCGTTCGAGAGCGGGCCCCGAGGTCAACCGCAGCGACGAGCCGAGCTCGGTCGCGACGATCATTGCCATGCTGGTCTTGCCCAGGCCGGGCGGACCAGAGAGCAGGATGTGGTCGGGCGTGCCGCCGCGCAGCTTGGCTCCGGTCAGCACCAACTGCAGCTGTTCGCGCACCCGCGGCTGACCGATGAAGTCGTCGAGGGAGGTGGGCCGCAGGCTGGCCTCGATGTCGACGTCGCCGGCCACCAGGCCGGCCGCGACGGCCGACTCCCCGTCTTCGAAACCGGTGCCGTCGAATCCGTTGCCGGGCATGGTCATCGGGTCTTACCGAGGAGGCCGAGCGCCGAGCGCAACGCGGTGGAGGTGTCCGCTGCGGGGTCCGCGGCGAGCACCGAGTCGGTGGCCGGCTCGGCCTGCTTGAGGGGGAAGCCGAGTCCCACCAGGGCCTCGACGATCTGCTCGCGGACCAGGCCCGGTACGACGCCCGCTGCCCCGCCGAGGTGCGGGTCCGCGGCGGTGGGGACGGCCTCGACCTTGTCCCGGAGTTCGACGACCATCCGCTCGGCGCCGCGCTTGCCGATGCCCGGCACCCGGGTCAGCGCGGTGACGTTGCCCTCGGCGAGCGCCTTGCGCAACGCGACCGGCTCGAGCACGGCCAACGTGGCCATCGCCAGTCGCGGGCCCACCCCGGACACGGTCTGCAGCAGACCGAACAGGTCCCGCGACTCGGTGTCGTGGAAGCCGTACAGCGTCATCGAGTCCTCGCGGACGATCATCGCGGTCACCAGGCGCACGTCGGCGCCGCGGGTGAGCGTGGACAGCGTCGCCGGGGTGGCGTTGAGCCGGTAGCCGACGCCGGCGGCCTCGAGCACGACGTGGTCGAGTGCGATCTCGAGCACCTCACCGCGAACGGAGGCGATCATCGGGTACCTGCCTTCTTGAGCCTGGACTTGGTGACTTCCGCGAGTTTCGCCTCGTACCGCAGCCGCTGCTGCGCCGCGGCCTCCTCGGCCTGCGCCATCCGGGCCATCATCGGGGCCCGCCAGCAGTGGCAGATGGCCAGCGCGAGCGCGTCCGCCGCATCCGCCGGTTTGGGCGCGACCGAGAGGCCGAGAATCTTGGTCACCATCGCGGTGACCTGCTTCTTGTCCGCGGCGCCGTTGCCGGTGACGGCGGACTTCACCTGGCTCGGCGTGTGGAAACAGACGTCGATGCCGCGGCGGGCCGCGGCCAGCGCCACCACCCCGCCGGCCTGCGCGGTGGCCATCGCGGTGCGCACGTTGTGCTGGGAGAACACCCGCTCCACGGCGACCACGGTCGGCCGGTGCAGGTCGAGCCACTGCTCGGCGGCGTCCGAGATGCGCAGCAGCCGCAGGGCCAGGTCCATCTCGGGTGGGGTCCGGACCACGTCGACGGCGACGGGCGTGACCGTCCGGCCGCGGCCGGAGTCGACCACCCCGAAACCACACCGGGTCAGCCCGGGGTCGACTCCCAGAACGCGCATGAACCCACCTCTCGACACAATTGCGAACAGCTGTTCGAGAGTATAGATCGGGGGTCCGACAGGTCGGTAGACCAACACGCGGT
>NZ_JBFUJP010000063.1:0-29070 GCF_056401315.1 Rhodococcus sp. P4_F5
GGGTGCATTAGCGTGGACCACGAAGGTCTCCTGTCGGTGAGTGGTTGTCGTAGTAGCTCCACTTCACGACAGGAGACCTTCGCTGTTCAACGACCGGTCACAGTGTGTCGTTGCAATCCCTCGACCAACCTGCCTGGGCAGTACAACTAGTCCACGCCGAACACGCAGGTGGCCCCGACCAGGTGATTCATGGTCGGGGATACCCGTATCGGACGTAGGCTGACAGCATCTTCGGCTGGCGCCGGTGCTATAGCGGGCGCGGGCCACCAGGCAGGGAGGTCCGTCGATGAGACAACGTCACCGTCTACGCCGAGCATCCATCTGCGCTGGGGCCGGCGTAGCCCTGCTCCTCGCGGCACACCCGGCCGCCGCCGCGCCGACCGACACTGTCTTCCCCATTCCCGGCGCCGGGATCAGCGTCGGCCCAACCGGACTCCCGAGCTCGGGCTACTTCTACCTGACCGCCACTACCGACACTGCAACTCCGGGAGTGACCCGCTTGGGGCCGTACACCGGAGTCCACGTCCACTGGCGAAACATCTCCACTGGTGCAGCGGGTGTCACGTACCTCGACCACCCCGGCGGCACATCGGTCGAGACCGGTTCCGGGACGGTGGTCGCCGTGGCCACGGCGCCCGGTGGGTCTGGGTACCGGATACTCGCCAGCACGCCCGGCGCCGGTGTCTGGACGGTCCCCTGACCGACTCGACAACCGCACCCCCGGACCGGCTGGAGCTGCTCGAGGCGTTGGGCGGGGCCCACCGGCACGGCCGGCACCGGCTGATCCACATTCAGAGAGGCCTCGACCACTGCCTGTCAGGGTCGAGAACTGAGCCCACTCGGGGCCTGGTGAGCGAGAGACCCGCGCCCTCCTGAACCGCGGGGCCGGCGCCTACGGAACGTAGACGGTTGCGACGCCCGGTGTGACGAACGAGCTGCCGGTGTTTGCGACGACGACGACAACCTGCCCGGTCCCGGTCGGCAGGACCGCCTCCGGGGATCCGTCCAAGCCGCCCGACATCGGGGTGGAGCCGGAGGCTCCGCTCGACAGGTTCAGCCAGCGCACTTCGGACAGTTGTAGGCACCCCGATCTGCCTTCCCGTCTGCGTTCCTCCGGACCGGTGATCGTCACCGTCCCAGGCTGTTCGCCGACCACGGCCACGCAGCGGACCGAGGGAAAATCGAAGGGGCCGTACGGGTTGATCTGGAACGGAACGGTGACCGCGGCGGAGGCGACGGCCGCGGGCGCCAGAACCGAACCGGCCACGATGGCCGCGCAGGCGACCGATCGGCGAACGAAATCGATCATGGCGACCTCCAAGAACAGTCGGGGCCAGGTTTGGTCACTCTACTGCTCGTCGTCGCGTCCACGGTCGTGACCTGCGGGATCATCACGGGCGACAACCCGACGCGAATCTTCACCCTGGGGTCATCCTTCCAGGGTGATTCGGGTGGCTCCGTATTCCTCGGCAGCACCACCAAGATCGTCGGGTACGTTCGCGGCGCGTCCGGATTGACGTTCGAGTACGTCAAGTTCTCGGCGGTGCTCAACGAGATCAACTCTCCCGGTAGCCAGTTCTCTGTCGGCAAGGGCTTCGGGGTCACCAACAACTAGTCGCAGTTCCACCCACCCAGGTTGCAGGGCAAGGCGGTCAGTAGCCAGATTTTGATGGGGTACGGGATCCATTCGAACCAGAATGTGTCCACCATTTGGATCACCTCGCGGGGTTGGTTACGGGAAGTGTTCGCCAAAGTCGCATCCGCGGGTGGGATTGCTGCTGATCACTAGCTTCTCGGTCATGGGACCGTCCAGGCGCCGGCGCCGGTCAGGAGCAGCAGTCCCGACCACGCCGCGAGCATGGCGTCCGGTGTGACGGTGGCGACCACGGGCCCGGATCCGGTGTGGACCTCGACGCTCGGCCATTCGACGAGCACGGTGTCGGCTGCGCCGGTCGCGAGATTGCGCCAGTGGACCGTGTAGGGGGTTCCGGTGAATCTGGTGATGCCGGGCCTTGCTGGGTCGGTGCTGGCCGTGACGTATTCGATGTCGCCTGCGGGGAGGTTGGTCACTCCGTGTCCGACCCACACCACGGGGATAGGGAAGACGGTGTCGGTCGGCGCGGCGGCGGCCGGCTGTGCCGCGAGAAGCAGTGCAAATCCGGCTCCGGCGACGATGGATGCTCGGCGTAGACGGTGACGTTGTCTCATCGACGGACCTCCCTGCCAGGTAGCCCGCTCCGGGTACCGAACACCGACGCCGACCGAAGGATGCTGTCAGCCTACGTCCGCGACGGTGGCCCCGACCATGGATCACCTGTCGGGCTGCCCGTTCTAGTCGAGTCTGATCGAGTCTGATCGAGTCGGGTGAGGCGTGTGCCGCGATACCTTCTCGACACCGCCGACGTCGTCGAAACCGCCCGCAGCACGCTTCTCGTTGGCGCCACCTGACGTCGCGAGAACACCGCCATCTATCGCCGCGAGTCGCAACCTCGTCCGGCAGCTCGCTGGGCGCGGGGAGCCGGCTGGATTCGTGTCCGGGAAACGAACGATTTCAGGACGATCTCGGATGGCGCCGGCCAACGGTTGTGTGACTCGCGGCGATATGTGGCGGTGATTTGAAACTCTAGGTGGCGGTGAGTGATGTCGACGCCCGCGATCAGGACTCGCACCGCGCCCAGATGAGGCGGAGAAGAACCACGCCATCTATCGCTGCGAGTCAGCGGACCGCTCTTCCCTTTCAGTTCGAGCGGTGGCGGCGCCGGCTCGGGCGGGGAATGTGGGACTGACAATTGGAGTGGATGTCCATTCGGACCTTCCGCACCGCATAGCTCAGGACTACCCTGACGAGACTGGTCGGGACTCACCTATCCCAAGGGGGGTGGATGTGATGTTGGATGACCCGACGATCTGGTTCGGACCGGTGGCCGGTCCTTTGGTGGGCCACTTCTTTGAGGGGCTGAACGCGACGGCGCTGTATCTCCGTTCGATGGGCCTCTGACTGAGCCGAAGCCTGTGATTCGCGGCGAATGTGGCGGCGTTCTCGCGGCGTCAGGTGACGCCGATGACAAGGGTGCTGCGGGCGGTTTCGCCGACATCGAGAAGGTGATCGCGGCGCACGCCTCACCCGACTCGATCAGGCTCTACTAGTCCACGCCGAACACGCCAGGGCGGCCCCGACCAGGTGATCCATGGTCGGGGGCACCATCGCGGACGTAGGCTGACAGCATCCTTCGGTCGGCGCCGGTGTTCGTGACCAGGAGCGGGCCACCAGGGCAGGGAGGCCCGCCGATGAGACAACGCCGTCGTCTACGCCGAGCATCCATCGTCGCCGGAGCCGGTGCAGCACTGCTTCTCGCGGCACAGCCGGCCGCCGCCGCGCCGGCCGACACCGTCTTCCTCGTTCCCGGCGCCGGGATCAGCGTCGGTGTGACCGGATTCCCGGGCGCGGGTTACTTCTACCTGACCGCCACCACCGACCCAGACACTCCGGGAGTGACCCGGCTGGGGCCGTACACCGGTGTCCACGTCCACTGGCGAAACATCTCCACCGGTGCCGTGGGTGTGGCATACCTCGACAACCGTTACGGCACATCGGTCGAGACCGGTTCCGGGACGGTGGTCGCCGTGGCCACGATTCCCGATGGGCCCGGATACCGGATACTCGCCAGCACGCCCGGCGCCGGTGTCTGGACAGTCCCCTGACCGACCCGGCAGCCGCGCCCGGACCGTGGCTGGAGCTGCTCGCGTCGTCGGGAGAGGGGGCTCACTGGCACGGCCGCACCGCCAACGCCGGCACCCACTGATCCATTTCAGCAGCCTCGACCATTGCCTGTCGGGATCGAGAACTGAGCCCACTCGGGGCCTGGTGAGCGGGAGACCCGCGCGCCCTCCCGGACCGCGGGGCCGGCGCCTACGGAACGTAGACGGTTGCGACGCCCGGTGTGTATGGGCCGGCGTCGGAAGTGGCGGCGACGACGACCTGCCCGGTCCCGGTCGGCAGGACCGCTTCCGGGTATCCGTCCAATCCGGCCGACATCCGGGCGGAGCCGGAGGCTCCGCTCGACAGGTTCAGCCAATGCACGTCGCCCGGGAGTATGCACTTCCACCAGCCTTCCTTCGGGCCGGTGATCGTCACCGTCCCAGGCTGTTCACCGACCACGGCCACGCAGCGGATCGTAGGAACGTCGAGGCTGCCGTAAGGGTTTCCGAACGGCGCGGGGTTGATCTGGAACGGAACGGTGACCGCGGCGGAGGCGACGGCCGCCGGCGCCAGAACCGAACCGGCCACGACGGCCGCGCAGACGACCGATCGGCGAACGAAATCAATCATGACGACCTCCAGGAGCAGCACATTGCGGTGCAGGGCAATCCGGCGGGCAAGGGCTTCGTGGTCACCAACAACTGATCAACGCGGACAGTGCCCCCAGCCCCACCACTCACAAGGGGTCACGGCCATTAAGGCCTCGATCCATTCTTTCGGCAGGTCCATGGTGTACCACCAAAGTTGGAACATGTCGGGGACCTTTCGGGTTGGCGGTGTTGTTCGCCGAAGAAGTCTGGCGGCAGCGTCCGCAACGCCTCCGGGGGCGGCTGCAGAGTCGGTCAGGGGACCGTCCAGGCGCCGGCGCCGGTCAGGAGCGTGAGTCCCGAGTAATCGGCGAGCAGATAGTCCGGCGGCGTGACGGTCGCGACCACGGTTCCGGACCCGGTGTGAGCCTCGACGCTCGGCCACTCGACGGGCACGGTGTCAGCGGCGCCGGTCGAGAGATTTCGCCAATGAACCACGTAGGGCGCCCCGGCGAATCGGGTGACGCCCGGCATTGCCGAGTCGGTGCTGGCCGTTACGTATTCAACGTCCCCATTGGAGAGGTAGGTGGCAGAGGGTCCGATCCACACCACGGGGATGGGGAAGGCGGTGTCGGTCGGTGCGGCGGCGGCCGGGTGTGCCGCGAGGAGCAGTGCTAGGCCGGCTCCGGCGACGATGGATGCTCGGTGTAGACGGTGGCGTTGTCTCATCGACGGACCTCCCTGCCCTGGTGGCCAGCTCCCGTTCACGAACACGTGCGCCGGCCGAAGGATGCTGTCAGCCTACGTCCGTGACGGTTTGCGCCACCTGACACCGCGAGTCACAAGCGACCGAGAGTTGCGACCGACATCTCGATTCGTGTCCGGGAAACGGTCGTTTGATGGATGCCGGGTCCAACTACGACAACGCCAACGCCAACGAGGCTCCGGCATCGTCAGGGCCACCTGACGTAAATGGGCATGATTGGGTGCCGTCATCCGACGCCGAAAGGGGAAGCCGCCGTGACGGACCACGGTTCGGGTGCGGCTGTTGATCCGATCAGGGGACTGTCCAGACACCGGCGCCGGGCGTGCTGGCGAGTATCCGGTATCCGGGCCCATCGGGAATCGTGACCACGGCAGCCACCGTCCCGGAACCGGTCTCGACCGGTGTCCCGTAACGGTTGTTGACGTAGGCGACACCCGCTGCACCGGTGGAGATGTTTCGCCAGTGGACGTGGACACCGGTGTACGGCCCGAAACGGGTCACTCCCGGATCGTCTGTGTCGGTCGTGGCGGTCAGGTAGAAGTAGCCCGAGCTCGGGAGTCCCGTCACGCCGACACCGACACCACCGGCGGGAATGGGGAAGACAGTGTCGATCGGGGCGGCGGCGGCCGGCTGTGCCGCGAGAAGCAGTGCTGCACCAGCTCCGGCGACGATGGATGCTCGGCGTAGACGGTGACGTGGTCTCATCGACGGACCTTCCTGCCTGGTGGCCCGCTCCAACCCCCGAACACCGGCGCCGGCCGAAGAAGCTCTCATTCTACGTCCGATACGGGTGGCCCCGACCGTGAATCACCTGGTTGGGGCCGCCCGTAGCGTGTTCGGCGTGGGCTAGTCGAGCCTCATCGACTCGGGTGGGGGGCGTGTGCCGCGATCACCTTCTCCACACAACCGACGTCGTCGAAACCGCCCGCAGCACCCTCGTCGTCGGCGCCGCCTGACGCCGCGAGAACTCCGCCATCTATCGCCGCGAGTCACACGCATCCTCAGCCGCCCATCCCGATTCGTGTCCGGGAAACGAACGGTAGGGAGACGCGCGCACTCGATAGGGGAGAGCTATCAATCGTGATTCGGGGTCGTGCTCGCAAGTACGCTGCGGCTGGTGAGCACCGGTCACAACCACGAGATCGAGACGATCGAACTCGGCCGCTGATCTCACCGAGATGCGCGGCCCAACTTCCGACACTCGCGAGAACCGAGCTGAGACAATCGCCGTCGTGTCTGCATCAGAGTTGGAGCGTCCCCAGGAATCACCGCTGGCCCATAGCGCAGCAACCAGCGACGCCACCGGGAATCTGCAAACCCAGGTCGTTCGATTCGCATTGTCCGGAGGACTGTCAGCTGTTATCGACGCCGGCCTGCTCCTGGCGCTGCTACGAGTCGACATGCCGTTCGCCGCCGCCAAGACCGTGGGCTTCGTGGCAGGCACCCTGACGGCCTACATCATCAATCGACGCTGGACCTTCCAAGCTCCGCCCAGCCGGGCGAGGTTTCTGGCGGTCGCGGCGCTGTACTCGGTGACATTCGTCATTCAGGTCGGGATCAGTACCGGACTCCACAGTGTGCTGCCGGCCGGTACCACCTGGGTACTCGTCGCGTTCGTCTGCGGACAGAGCGTCGCGACAATCGTCAACTTCATCGTCCAACGCCGCACGATCTTCGACCTCAGATAGCCTCGCTGCTGCTCACGGCAGAAACGTCAGCGTTCGCGTTCCCCCCATTCGTCGAATCGTCCAATTCAAGTTGTGGAACAACAGGATTCGGAAACACAAATTTGCGCATTGCCCACCAGCGGAACGCCGTCGCGAGGAGGGTGCCGACGATGTTGGCACTGATGAAATCGGCGAGGTTCTCCGTGACGAGCGACACGTGTGGTGACTGGAGGGCGAACACGTACCGTGACACCACCAGTGGCAGCTGGTTGATCGCCAGACCGACGCCGGCGACCACGAAGAACAGGGCTGCCTCGTGCCGACCCTCTCGACCGCCTCGAGCAGTGAACGCCCACTCGCGGTTGAGCACGTAGGACACCACGGTGGCGAACAGCATCGCCACGAAAAGCGCTGTTAGCGGCTTGCCGTCCAGGACCGTCCATTTCAGGCCGAAGAACAGCACCACCGTGACAACGAACGCGATCGATCCGACTGTCAAGAACTTCAACAGCTCCGCGTTGCGCACGAATACTGCCAACAGCCGATTCGGCATCCGTGCGGTGACAATCCGAGTGAGGAACACCGAGACAGGCTACAGAGGGCGGCCTTCGTTGATGCTGGACCGACCGAACTCGGGCGTCTCGTGTCCTGGAAACGAACGATTTCACGACGACCTCGGAGGGCGGCGACCATCGGTTGTGTGACTCGCCGGGTGCAGCAATCTCTCACCAATCGTCAGCGACGCCCGTTTGCTGCTCACCTAAGAGGCTTTGCGCACAATATGACTCGGTAGCACAAAGGGTAAGGACAATATGACTACTGCTTGGATACAAGTTCTCGTCGCGATGGTCGACGGCCCCACGACCCCGGTCGATGGAATCGTGCGGACCCATCACAACTCCGACGAGCCCATCAAGGTGTCCGCCATCAGCTACGGCGAGAAACCTGTGATCGTGGGACTTGGCCCCGGTGGTGTCCGGGTGATCCGGGCCGGCCGGAAGGCGCGGGTAGAGGCGTTGACCGGCGAACTGGTGTTCCTCACTGACGGGGAAACGGCGTGGCACTTCCACGATGACCCATCACGGCCGCGACAGACTCCCCTCGAACGTGTACATATCGCAGGCCCGGGCAAACAGTTGTTGATCACACCACCGACCGGGCACTGGGTACGGGAAAACTATGCCCGCCCAACCCGCCCCGTCGAGGACATAGAGTTCCTCGCCCGCCCATGCTGGTCCCTCGAGCTGGCTCCGCGCAGACCTGACAAACCGTCCGTGCGGCTGATCGTCGACGCCGACTCCGGCGCGGTACTCGCCGCGCACACCGGGGACGGAATCGACGGAGCGGCGTTCGAACAGGCAACATTCGGCACTCCGGTCGACCCCGCCGCCTTCACCTGGGACGGGCCAATCGAGACCGACGACGACTCCCAGAGGAAGATGAAGGCCGCGGCCGAGACCAGGCGCCAACGGACCTACGACTGGTTCCGCGACAACGTTTCCGCCGCAGACCTGCACGTCCCCGTCCTCCACGATCTGACCCCCCGGTGGATCAGGATCGATGACGAGGCGACCGGCGCGTTCAGCGCGGGATTCGGCGGCGGCGAAGGCGACGGGTTGATGACCCGCCGCCCACGGTCAAGCGAACCGTGGAACCTCGCCTGGTACGGGGAAGCGGCCGCCGCGTGGTCCACTGCCGACTTCGACTGGGCCTGCCACGTTTTCCGCGGAACTCTCCATCCCGAGGGCCTCGCACTCTTGCAGCAGCGTTTACATCCGAACGACCCGGTCGTCGGGCAGCCAGATGTGCGTCGGCCCGAACCGAACAAGCGCTAGTTGTACCGGCATCCGACGACGGGCCCGTGACGAGTCCTGATCGCGGCGGCCCTACTCCCACCACAGAACCGCCATCTGGCCACGCGAGAACACCGCCACATATCGCCGCGAGTCACACCACAACCAAGGAAATGAGACGGGTCGAGGTCCAGGCTGAGGTCGGAGTCATTCGGACTCGGGGGAACCGTGTCAATCGAGGCGCGGCGGCTCGGGTCGTGGTGTCGGTCGTCGCCTCTATGCTCGACTCGTGACCACTGCTTCTCCGGATCCTCGCAAGGTGTTCGTGATCCACGGACGCAACAGTGCTGCCCGAAATCAGATCTTCATGTTCCTCCGTGCCTTGGGCCTGTCCCCGATCGAATGGGATCAGGCAGTTCACGAGACCGGCGAGGGAGCGCCCTATATCGGTCAGGTGCTCGACAAGGCGTTCGAGATTGCGCAGGCCATCGTTGTGCTTGAAACTCCTGACGATGTCGCGTATCTCCGGACCGACTTGGCCGACGCCGACGACCCTGAAACGTCCCCGCAAGCACAACCTCGGCCGAACGTCCTCTTCGAAGCGGGCATGGCTATGGGGCGGAACCCGAAGCGGACCATCATCGTCGAATTCGGCAGGATCAAGCAGTTCAGCGACATTCACGGCCGCCACACCATCCGCCTCGACAGCAGCCCGGAGAAGCGGCAAGCGCTCCGAGGCCGCTTGGTCACGGCGGGCTGCGATGTCGACCAGATGGGTACGGACTGGCTCAGCTCAGAACTCACACCTCCAGGGGCTCCCGGAGGCGGTATCCCGCTCGGAAGAAAGGTTCCGACGTCCGAGCGGCCCGCGAGGCCAAGGTTCTCCGCCAATCACTTTCGCCGTGGCGGCAACAAACTCGACTACGTCGAGATCACGAACAACGGCCCAGGCGATGCCTTTAACGTCGATGTCGAGGAGATCGACGCGGTTGGGCGGGGGCTCCTCCGAGACCGTGAACCGCTCCCCGTCCCAAAACTCCCACCGGGCAAGTCGTTCCGCATCGACTACATGGGCAACATCGCGATGGGCGACAACAAGCGGTATTTCACGCTTCTCATCAAGGGGTGCACTGAGGACGGCGAGTCCTTTGACCACGAAGAGTTTGTGAGCATGACATGAACGTGCCCATCCCTGCCGACGACGACAACTTCGTACGTCGGGAATGCCCCACGTGCGAGCAGCAGTTCAAATGGCACCTTGGTCCGATCAACGACGAGGCCGCCGCCGAACCAACCCCGAACGCCTACTACTGCCCTCTGTGCGGTGTTCCGGCAGGCACGGACCAGTGGTGGACCAAAGAACAGCTCGAGTACGCACAGGCCCGCGCAATGCCGGACATCCTCGCTCAGCTTTCGAATGAGACGGGGCTACGAATCGAGTCCACATCCGATGTCCCCGAGGCGATGACCGAACCCAACGACATGGACATCGTGCAATCGCCGTGTCACCCGTACGAGCCGATCAAGGTGCCCGCTGACCACAATCAGCTGCTCCACTGCCTCGTGTGCGGATCTGACTTCGCTATCTGAGCGGCGCATCCATCGAAAAGTCCGCCCTGGACTACATCGGGAAGGATCGCGATACATCGATGTCTGAGGTGGTACCGCTGGAAGCCGTTCTCTCTGCGGAGAACTGACCGGGATGTTCGACTTTGCAGTCCGGGGTTGCGACCAATTGACGAATGGGACGTGGAGATGACGGACACTGACCTGGGATACAAGCACCCGAAGTGCTACGCGAATACGAGGGGAGGCTGCTCGACGTCGATATCGGGCGAGCACTACATCTCGCACGCTCTGATCCGCCTCTACACTTTCGACGATCCCGACGTTCGAATCCGGCCGTCACCGAATTACCGAATCCCCGTCGGGATCCAGCCTAAGAAGTTCGTCGCCAATGTGCTGTGCACGGCCCACAACAACGGACTCAGCAACGCCGACCAGGCCGCGCTCRCTTTCGCGACCTTCCTGCGAGACATCGCTTTGCGATACCTGAACGGTGCCGGCGCGTGGGGCGATCCCGAAGAAGTTGAGATCTCGGGCGACGACTTCCAGCGCTGGGTACTCAAGTTGCTGATCACGCACGCCGCCGCGGACGTCTACACCGAGAAGGACGGCGATCGGGTGAAGACGATCGTTCCGGACGAAGCGATCGACCTGCTGCTCGACCGCGCTGAGTGGCCTCGTACGTGGGGCCTTGGCGTGACCGGCGACTTGTCGAACTCTCACCTGTCGTACGACCCGTTCACCCGGATCGAGACCATCCTGAGCGACTGGTGGTCGGCCGTACCACTGATCAAGCACGACCCACGGCTGCTGGTCGGCGGCATCGTCGACCTCGGCGGCGTCAGCTTCACCCTGTGTCTGTTCAACCAGTCCGAGGCGCAGCTCCACGACGACGAGATCAACCCGCTGCGCCGGGTGGCGCAACGGCCGAGCTCACTCTCCTGGGTGCTCAACGGTGTACCGAAGACCGTGAGGTTCCGATGGTCGGACCCGTGGGACCACATCCCGATCACCTTCACCATGCGGCGTTAGGACCACCCAGGCAACCTGACATAAGAGGGGATTACCGGCTCGCAACGATGACGAAATGCATCAGTTGCAGGCATTCGTCGCTGTAGCCACTGCCTTGACGTCCCGGCGGATCCACTGCTCGGTGCTCGGAGCCGAAGGCTGGGGTGCGACCATGCTTTCGTGGCCCTACAGACCAGAACCGACCCCCCGCACCCGGACCGCACGGCCGCGCTGATATCCGCGCTCGGCAGCGTTCCGCTTCCGATGTTCCATGGCACACGCCGCTCCCATGCTCTCGACATCGCGGCGTCCGGGTTTATCCCGCGCCCGGTGACGGAGCAGCTGCGAGCTGTCGCGGAGGATCACGGGCTGCTGGTCGATGAGGTGATCGCCGACCTGGAGAAGCACTATAGGTTCGCGATCTTCGACCCCCGACCGAACAGGGTCTATGTCGTCGGTGACGCGGCCCGCGCAGGGAGCTGGGCTGATCGGGCACCCGAAGCGACGTGAGAGGCGTTGTGGGCGGTCTACCGGATCCGGCATCCGCACGTCGGCTTCGACTGGAACCAGTCCTATGAGGGACACCTGTGGGTGCTCGCGCACCGTCTGCTGGACCCGCCGGTGGTGGTGGAGGTCGTGGCACTGCTCGACGCAATCCGCGACCTGGGGGGATCACCTGCGACTCATTCGCTTCTACGAGGAAGCGCATCCGGGTCATCACTCGAAGAAGCCCTCGACGCAATCCGCGGCCTCCATGCAGAGTGGTACATCGATCCCGACGCTGCGAGGTTCTCGAACCTCAGGGTCGTGCCCCAACGGGTCGATGTCCCCCTGATGCGCTTCATGAGTGGCGAGGACGAGACCACGTTTGAACAGCAACTCGAGGCCGGACACTGGGGCGAGCATGCCGGCGTCCATGGCGGGTTCTACTGGTACTCGTATCGAGACCTCTGGGACAGGTTGGAGCCGCGCCGCCGGGCCGAGCTCGAGGAGATGATCGGGCTGCCGTTGGCTCCGAGCGACTGACGCGGGATGGGTACCGAAGCCACATGCTGGCGTCGGTGGCGGCCGCCACCGACGCAGTCAGCTCCCCACGCGGCGCAGCAGACGCCGGCGGTCCCACCCGACAAACGCCGGGCAGGGCCGAATTGGGGYGGCGGTCATCTCGCCGGTGGGTCGAAGGATGATCATCGCGGCGTGAACTGCTCTCGGGCCAAAGAGATGTCGTAATCCCTGTTGCCGGCGGATCCACGCGCGGGCGGATTCCGTGCACGGTAGCAGCGGGTGCGCGGACCGCCGCGAGCTACACCGGGGGAGGGGGCCGTGGCGGTCGTTCGAGTCGGACGTGGGCTCTGACACACACGAGTGCTGGACTCAACTCCCTTGACAAGTTCCGCTGCGATGTCGGCCCATGTCTTTGGCTGGTTGACAATCGGGTTAGCGGTCCTTATCGGAAGTCATAATCCTCATCCATCCCGCTCGAAAGCCAAATTTCCTCAGCGCCAGCGAAGCTGGACTCTGGGTGGGAGTCGTCCTCGTCGCCCCACGACGAACCATCGGCTAGGTGGTCCTCACCCTCCATGCACCGGCACGGCCACAACTCCTGCGCGACTACTCGTCCATCGACAACCTCGTTAACAATGCGATCGTGTGCAGGTCCAGTTGGCATGTTGCGATGATACGAACTTCTGGACACTCAGGGTGTCAAGCCTCCAACTACACTGGTAAACCGCCTTAACCAGGGAGAACGTCATAATATCCGTTACCGGCACGGTGGTGAGTCGCCTCCGGGTGTGGGGCCGGATGCAGGCGGTATGCCCGGACCGCGCTAGAGCTTCGGGCCGGTGGTTCCGGCTCCGCTCGAGTGGCAGTGGACTCTCGGGCGCTCGACCTCCGGTGTGGTTCGGGTGCGGTCGTGCGCGGGTGGACCGCGCGGCGACGCCGAGGGCGCCGATGTCTTCAATATCGGTGGAACACAACCTCAGAACTGGCCGCCCTAAACACCAGGGCGAGGGGCTCCGCCTAACGACACCACCGCTGGCCGGCGCCGATCCGAATACAACAAGTAGCCGCCTCCGATCAGCAGGGCAATGCTCGTCCCGCCCAACGTGAACAGCACAATCCGCCGACTCTGATGCTTGTCCTGGCACGCCTCGAACGCCGCCGCGCCCCCGGTTCAAGTCCGCCACCATGTCGTCCACTGACAGTCGTGCCGACAGCTCAGGCGAGGTGTAGCTGTTGTAGTAGTCGCCCGGATCACGAGAACTCGACTTATACRTCCACGTGTCCTCACGGGCGAAAATCGTCCCGCAATTGCCCTTCTCGATACGCATCGGCGTCGATATCAACGGAATCGACGCAATGATCAGCGCAACAGCCGCCACGAACGTCAAGATCGCCCCAACCCGGCGGCCGAGCGTGAACGTCGCCCCACGGCCCGAGGCTGCCGTCGCCGGCGCGGAAATCAGACCCGTCGGCGGCGGCACCGACCCAGCCGACGAGGTCTATCAGGCGAATCAGACACACTCACGGCCAGCCAGGCCGATTGTCAGCCGAACAAACGACGACGACAGGAGACCACCGAGCGATGGAACATCTATCGTCCGTGGTCGAACCTGTCGACAGACAGATAGACATCGACTATCGAATTCGAGGGCTTGATGAGGGTTGTGATGCAGACAAACGTGCCGCGCGCACGACCGGAACCCGTGCGACATCGGCGCACGCCACACCGCGCCTTGACCGCAGGTGTGATCACCTTCCTCTCAGCTGCCACCATGTTGCTGGTCACCCCGGCCGCGCACGCAGACAGGGTGATCGCCACGATCCCGGTGGGGAGGAATCCAGCGTCGGTGGCGATAACTCCGGATGGCTCGCGCGCCTACGTCACCAACGAGGGAACTCGGACGTTGTCAGTGATCGACACCGCGACCAACACTGTCGCCACAACCGTTCCCGTCGGCGCCGCGACTGGGGTCGTGATCACCCCTGACGGCGCACGGGCGTACGCCAGAAACAATGGCGGCGACGGGGTGTCGGTGATTGACACCGCTACCAACACCGTTGCCGCCACCATCCCGCTCCCCTGGTCCGGTAGTTCGGCCTCAATCGCGATCGCCCCCAACGGCGCCCACGTTTACGCCACCAGTGACCGTGGGACGATTTCGGTGATCGACACCGCTACCAACAGCGTCACCGACACCATTCGTCTGGGCGGCCAGCTGGAAGGGATTACGGTCGCGCCAGACGGCACCCGCGTGTACGTCACCGACGTCTTCGGCGGCCCCTACGGGCGCCTGCGCGTGATCAACACTGCCACCAACACCGTCGCCGGTGACGTTCCTGTCGGCATCGGGCCGCGTGGAATCGCCGTTACCCGAGACGGCCAGCGAATCTACGTCGCCAATATTGCCTCCGGCGGGGTATCCGTGATCGATACCGCCACCAATACCGTCACCAAGACGATCGACGTCCGTAGTGCCACCGAAGTGGCCATCACCCCAGATGGATCCCTGGCCTACGTCACTGACCGCACTGGGTCGGTGCACGTGATCAATACCGCCACCAACACCGTCCCCGCTGACCCCATCTCCGTAGGCACAGAGGCGCGTGGGGTGGCCATCACCCCCAACGGGTCCCACGCCTACGTCACCAACTACGGCGACTTCACAAGTGATGGGACCGTGTCGGTGATTGCGATCGAGACCCCCGGGGCACCGGGCGGGTCAGGATCGATGGTGTTCGGGAGCTGACGCCCGTCGCACCATGAAATGCCCCGGCCCCGGCCCCGGCCCCGGCCCCGGCCCCGGTGCCGGCCGGCGTGCCGTGGGAGTGGCCGATGTTCTTCATCGGTGATCCGTGCCTCGGGTGGACCGGCTGGCGAGGGGACCGGTGCCGGGTGTCCAACCCGCATCGCCCGGAGCTCGGTGACGACCCGGTCCAAACCGTCGAGGATCTGCGCGCACTCGGGAACCTCGCGGGGACGGGCGAGGGCGGTGGCACGGCGGGCCCACCACCCCACGGGAACCGCATGCAGTCGGACGTCCGAGGAGTATCCAAGGTGATGTCACGAGGGCTCGATGTGACACACACATGACACACCGCGGGGGAGTCATGAGTAGGCGTGGGCCGGTTGGTTGGAGTGAAACATCCTGACCAGGAGAAATTCTGGCTGGAATTTGATCTTATGGCCTCTCACTTCTTGAAAGCGGGCGTGGCGTTAAACCCGCCGGGGGTTCAAGGAAGCGAGCTGGTGAAGGATGGGTCGGGGCACGAGATCTCCACCTGCCTACGCACTGGGACGGCCGTGCAGTAGCGCCGCGCACCCTCGATGACTGGTGGAAGGAGGTTCTGCGGTACGCGCAGGTGCCCCACCCCAGGCTCCACGCCGCTCGGCACACCGCGGCGTCGCGGCTGATAGCCGCGGGGCAACACCGTCCGCGGTCGCCGGGTGGCTTGGCCACGCCGACGGCGGGACGCTGGTTCTGCAGACCTGCGCCCGCACCGATGCGTCGGAAGCGGACGCACTGGGTGTTCCGCCCCGGTGTAGGGCGCGCGCCGGCCGGGGCGTGGCGAACACCCTGGCGACAGCGTACAAATCGGTTCGCACTGATGGAGTGCGGGGTGGTGGCCGGCGTTACCTGCGTGAAGCGCGCCTGGCGAGTTCGTCGTCACGGGTACCGGCATGCTGGTAGCGCATTGCGGCCTTGACGCTGCTGTGTCCCAATCTCGCCATAGTCTCGGCCACGGTCGCGCCGGTTTGCGCGTAGCGAGTTCCGGCATAGTGGCGCAGCGAGTGAAACGCCAGGTCAGAGCGTCCTGCTGCTGCCCGAGCCTTCCGCCAGTGGTTATTCACCGTGCTTTGTGAAACGTAGCCACCGCTACGGTCTGTCCACAGCAGCGCACCCGGTTTCACGGACTCGACGTGGGCGGCCACGATCCGGGCGTCGTGTCCGAAGATGGCTATGATTCGTTGCCCTGCGGCGCTCTTGGGGGGTCCGGCTACCTTGGCGATGCCGTTGCCTTCGACGATGCTGCGCACGACAGCGATCCGCACCGCGTCCACCTCGCCGGCGCCGTCGCGCTCAACGGCCACATCGTCACTGGTCAGGCCGATGACCTCGCCAAATCGCAGGCCGCCGGCGGCGGCGATGATCACGAATGGCTGGTACTTCGGCACGATCTTTTCGATAATGATGTCCAGCTCGACCTCGGTCGGCGGCGTTGTGGATTTCCCCGTGGTAGTAAGTGAGCCACCCTTGATTTTGCATGGGTTTCCACTGATCAGACCGTCTTCTACGGCTGTCTTCAATATCGATTTCATCAAGTCGTAGGCCCTCGCTGTGGCCGTGGCCTTGCCCGTTGCGAGTAGCTCCGATCGCCACTCGCGCACTGCATCGGGGCGTATTTTGTTGATGGGTGTTACTGCCCAATGGAAGAGCGACCCGGTTGTGCCAAGCATCCGCTCGTATTCCTTGCGGGTGCGGGGGCGTAGCGGCTCGCCCTTGCTATTGGTCCTGGTGGCGACCCATTTCTCGGCGTAGACACCGAACGCGACAGCTTTACGTGCCTCCTCGGCCTGAGTGGCCTGCTGTGCCACGGTGGCGGCATCTGGGTGTACCCAGGTGCCCCCGGCGATTGCGTCCTGCTGTGTGTTCAGCCAGGTCTGTGCCGCGCGTTTGGTGCTGAACGTGCTGGGTGCAGGGATGCGCTCCGCGCTCCCCGGAGTGGGGTCGGGGTGGCGGGCTCGGTACCGGCCTGACGGCAACTTCTCAATGCGTCCGAATACTTTTCTGGCCATGCGGCTGCTCTCCTCGATTTCGTGGGCCCTCCGTGGGCCGTAGAGTGTCAGAAGTTGGCATATCTTGGCATGGTGTGGCACCCTTCGCTGCCTCTGACCTGCTGGTTAACCCTCCGACCAGGTATATCACGTCTGGTTCGATCCCAGCCGGGACCACAACAGAAAGGCCCGTTGCGAGATTCTCGCAGCGGGCCTTTTTCGTCGTGGGCTGGGAGCGGAGCCTCCCACCGGCACTCCGTATGCATAAGTAATGTGTGAGGGGTGTCGACCACCGAGAACCGATGGATGCAGCAGCGCCGTCGCATAGCAGCCAATGTCGGCCTCAACCTCGCCTACCGGATCGGTGTCGGCGTGGTGGGCGGACTGGTGTTCGTCATCGGTGTCATCACGATTCCGTACCCCGGACCCGGCTGGTTGATCGTGTTCGCAGGCCTGGGGATTCTCGCCACCGAGTTCGCCTGGGCGCACCGGCTGCTGCACTTCGCGAAGGCACGCTACGACAGGTTCATGGTCTGGTTCGCCGGGCAGTCGGTGGTGGTGAAGGCGGCCGGGGTGCTGCTGACGACCGCGGTCGTCCTGCTCACCCTCTGGTTGTTGGGCACGTTCAGCCTGGTCGGCGGATGGTTCGGGATCGATCACCCGCTGCTGCACAGTCCGGTGCTCGGATGAGCGGCCCGATGATCGACCCGGAAGTGGCCGATGCCTATGCCCGCACCGCAGCGGCCCTGCCGCCGGTGCGCGGGATGGTCAACGCACCCGCGAACGCGCTCGAGTTGCGCGGCGAGAAGTTGGTGGACCCGACCTGGCTCGCGTCCCGGGTGTCGCAGACCGCTCGGATCTGGCGGTGCGACGACGCACGGGTGCCGGCCACGCTGTGGTGGTACTCCGCGAGCTCGGCGCTGTTGGCGGTCCCGGCCGCGATGCTGCTCTCGACCGGTTTGGCGCCGGACCCGACGCCCGAACGGTTGACGTTCACCCTGCGCCCCGACGGATCCGTCGCCACCGTGCGCTCGGCGGGCATCCTTCGCGGGCCCGAGGAGTTCGCGGACCGGCTCCGGGCCGCGATGGCGCGCATCATCGGCTGGCTGGCTGCGGTCGCCAAGATGAACGAGCGGTCGCTGTGGGCCATCGCCAGCGACGCGATCGCCAACCGAGCGCTCGACGCCGCCACCGCGCTCGGCGGGCCGTCGATCGGCAGTGCGCTCGCAGTCCGCATCGCGGATCGGATCGGCGCGCCCCTGTTGACGCCGCGGTTCGTCGACGTCGTTGCCGGGGAGCAGACGTTCGCCGACCCGGGGGCGGAACCGCCACCCGGTGCGCGCAGGTTCGTTCGCCGCAACTCCTGTTGCCTGCTCTACCGCTCCCCGGCGGTCGCGGCGGCGGGCGATCCCGAGGCCGCCGAGCGAGCCAAGTGCGTCAGCTGTCCCAGCCAGCTTCCTGCGTTGCGGCTCGCACGACTTGGCGCGCTGGTCGGGTGACGGGCAGATTCGAATCCGGTGCCGATAGCATGAGGGCTCACCGAGCAGCCGTCGCCGACGGCGGCTAACACATCGAGGAGCACATCGCCGTGACCACGCCTGCATCAGTAGTCCCAGCCGCCCACGTCCGGGTGCCTGCGGGGACTACCGCCGGTACGGCGGTTCGTGAGGCGGGACTGTCCGGCAAGGGGCCCGACGCGATCGTCGTCGTCCGTGACGCCGAGGGCCAGCTCAAGGACCTGTCGTGGATTCCCGACACCGACACCGAGGTCGAGGCCGTCGCGGCCGACACGGATGACGGCCGCATGGTGATCCGGCACTCGTGCGCGCACGTGCTGGCGCAGGCAGTGCAGGCCGAGTTCCCGGCCGCGAAGCTTGGCATCGGCCCGCCGATCAAGGACGGCTTCTACTACGACTTCCGGGTCGCGGATCCCTTCACCCCCGAGGACCTCACCCGCCTCGAGAAGCGGATGAAGCAGATCATCAAGGGCTCGCAGCGCTTTTCGCGTCGCGTGGTCGACTCGATCGAGGACGCCCGCGTCGAACTGGCAAACGAGCCGTTCAAGCTCGAGCTGATCGACGACAAGTCCGGCATCGACGACCCCGAGGTGATGGAGGTCGGCGGCAACGAGCTGACCATCTACGACAACCTCGACCCGCGCACCGGTGAGAAGGTCTGGAGCGACCTTTGCCGCGGCCCGCACATCCCCACCACCAAGCACATTCCCGCGTTCAAGCTCACCCGGAGCTCCGCCGCGTACTGGCGCGGCGACCAGTCGCGTGAGGACCTGCAGCGCGTCTACGGCACCGCCTGGGAGTCCTCGGAGGCGCTCGACACGCACATGGAGCTGTTGGCCGAGGCGGAGCGCCGCGACCACCGCAAGCTGGGCGCGGAGCTGGACCTGTTCAGTTTCCCCGACGAGCTGGGCTCGGGCCTGCCGGTGTTCCACCCCAAGGGCGGCATCATCCGGCAGGAGATGGAGAACTACTCCCGCCAGCGTCACGTGCAGGAGGGCTACGAGTTCGTCTACTCCCCGCACATCACCAAGGGCCACCTCTACGAGGTCTCCGGCCACCTGGACTGGTACCGCGACGGCATGTTCCCGGCGATGCACATCGACGAGGAGCTCAACGAGGACGGCACGGTGCGTAAGCCCGGCCAGGAGTACTACCTCAAGCCGATGAACTGCCCGATGCACAACCTGGTGTTCCGCTCGCGTGGACGCTCGTACCGCGAACTTCCGTTGCGGCTCTTCGAGTTCGGATCGGTGTACCGCTACGAGAAGTCCGGCGTCGTGCACGGCCTGACCCGGGTGCGCGGCATGACCCAGGACGACGCGCACATCTACTGCACCCGCGAGCAGATGCGTGACGAGCTGACGACCACCCTGAACTTCGTGCTCGGGCTGCTCAAGGACTACGGACTCGACGACTTCTACCTCGAGCTGTCCACCAAGAACCCGGACAAGTTCGTCGGTGACGACGCCACCTGGGAAGAGGCCACCAACACCCTCGCCGAGGTGGCCGAGGCGTCGGGCCTGAACCTGGTGCCGGACCCGGGTGGAGCCGCGTTCTACGGACCGAAGATCTCCGTGCAGGTGCAGGACGCTCTCGGCCGCACTTGGCAGATGTCGACGATCCAGCTGGACTTCAACCTGCCGGAGCGGTTCGAGCTCGAGTACACCGGCACCGACGGTGCCAAGCACCGCCCGGTGATGATCCACCGCGCGTTGTTCGGCTCGATCGAACGGTTCTTCGGCGTGCTCACCGAGCACTACGCGGGCGCGTTCCCGGGCTGGTTGGCGCCCGTACAGGTGGTCGGCATCCCGGTCGCGGAGGCGTTCGAGAAGCACCTGTTCGGCGTCGTCGACAAGCTCAAGGCCGCCGGGGTCCGGGCCGAGGTGGACGTCAGTGACGACCGGATGCAGAAGAAGATCCGCAACCACACCACCCAGAAGGTGCCGTTCATGCTGCTCGCCGGCGAGCGGGACGTCGAGGCCGGCGCGGTGAGCTTCCGGTTCCGGGACGGCACCCAGGTCAACGGCATCCCGGTCGACACCGCGGTCGAGGCCATCAGCGGCTGGATTGCCCGGCGGGACAACGCCTCACCGACGGCGGAGCTGCTCGGCGGTCTGGCGTGAGCGACGACTCGGCAGTGCCGCCGGAGACCTCGCTGACCGACACCGGGCCGGGCGATCCGGACCGGCTGCAGCGTCTGTGGTCCCCGCACCGGATGTCGTACATCGCGGAGGCGCCCAAGACCTCGACGCCCGACGAGGGTCCGTTCACGTTCATCCCGAAGATGAGCGACGAGGAGGGGCTGATCGTCGCGCGCGGCGAGCACGTGTACGCGGTGCTGAACCTGTACCCGTACAACCCCGGTCACATGATGGTGGTCCCGTACCGCCGGGTGGCTGCGCTCGAGGACCTCACCGAGGGCGAGTCATCCGAGCTGATGGCCTTCACCCAGCAGGCGATCCGCGTCATCAAGAAGGTCTCCCGGCCCGACGGTTTCAACGTGGGCCTCAATCTCGGTGCGGCGGCGGGTGGTTCGCTCTCCGAGCACCTGCACCAGCACATCGTGCCGCGGTGGGGCGGGGACGCGAACTTCATCACCGTCGTCGGCGGTGCCAAGGTGATGCCGCAGTTGCTGCGTGAGACGCGGGCGCTGCTGTCCGCAGCGTGGAACGACGGGGGCCGGTAGGTGCTCAGCATCCTCGGGCGCGCGTCGGTGTCGAAGGTGACGGCGCCGCTCGGGCGGGCGTTGATCGGGACCGGTCTCACGCCCGATGCCGTGACCGTCTTCGGCACGGTCGCGACCGTGGCCGGCGCGTTGACGCTGTTCCCGTCGGGGCACCTGTTCTGGGGCACGATCCTCATCTGGTTCTTCGTCATGTTCGACCTGCTCGACGGCGCGATGGCCCGAGCCCGCGGCGGTGGCACCCGCTACGGGGCCGTGCTCGACGCCACCTGCGACCGCATCGCCGACGGCGCGATCTTCGCCGGCCTGGCCTGGTGGGCGGTGTACCACCAGAACAGCAAGTCGCTGCTGGTGGCGACCCTGATCTGCCTGGTCACCTCGCAGGTCATCTCGTACGCCAAGGCGCGTGCGGAGGCCAGCGGGCTCTCCGCCGACGGCGGGCTGATCGAGCGCTCGGACCGGCTGGTCATCGTGCTGACCGGTGCGGGCCTGACCGGCATCGCCGGTCACTTCGGCATCGGCTGGCTGGAGTGGGCGGTGTACGTCGCCATGTGGCTGCTCGCGGCGGCCAGCATCGTGACGGTGTTCCAGCGTGTGCTCGCGGTCCGGAACTCGGCGGGCGCGCGAGAGTTGTTGCCGGTCAAGGAGACGCCGCAGGGCGTGGAGGGTGGAGAGACACAGCGGTGACGTGGAGCGAACGGGCGACCGATCTGGGATATGCGGCCGGCTGGCGGCTCGTGCGTGCCCTGCCCGAGCGGGTCGCGACAGGCCTGTTCGACCTCGGTGCGGACCTTGCCGCCCGGCGGGGTGGAGGGCCGGACCAGTTGCGCCGCAACCTCGCCCGGGTGCTCGGTGTGCCGCCGGCGCAGGTGCCCGACGAGTTGATCCGCGCGTCACTGCGGTCCTACGCGCGGTACTGGCGGGAGGCATTCCGGCTGCCGTCGATGGACCAGGCGGAACTGGGGCGTCGCCTCGATTCCCAGGTGCACGGCCAGGAGCACCTGGACGCGGCATTGGCCGCGGGCAAGGGCGCGGTGGTGGCGTTGCCACACAGCGGCAACTGGGACATGGCCGGGGTCTGGTGCGTGCAGCACTGCGGCGGGCTGTCCACGGTCGCCGAACGGCTCCGGCCGGAGTCGCTCTACCAGCGGTTCGTCGATTTCCGCGAGGGCCTCGGATTCGAGATCTTCCCGCTCAGCGGCGGCGAGACCCCGCCGTTCGGGCAGTTGGCCGCCCGGCTGCGAGCGAACAAGGTGGTGTGCCTGCTCGGAGAGCGAGACCTCGCCCGTCGCGGTGTGCCCGTGACCTTCTTCGGTGAGCCGACGCGGATGCCGGCGGGCCCGGCGAAGCTGGCGATCGAGACCGGCGCGGTACTGCTGCCGGTGCACTGCTACTTCGTCGGCGATGCCTGGGGTTTCCAGATCGACCCGCCGATCGACACCTCGGCCGGCCTGGAGGCGTCCACGCAGGCGCTGGCCGACCGGTTCGCGGCGAACATCGCCGCGCATCCCGAGGACTGGCACATGCTGCAGCCGTTGTGGCGCGCCGACCTGTCGGCGGCCCGCGTGGCGCGGATGGAGTCCTAGATGAAGATCGGCATGGTCTGCCCGTACTCGTTCGACGTGCCGGGCGGAGTGCAGGCGCACGTCGTCGAGCTCGCGCAGGTGCTGATCGAGCGCGGTCACAAGGTGAGCGTGCTCGCGCCGGCCGCGGAGAGCACCGAGCTGCCGGACTTCGTGGTCTCGGCCGGTCGCGCGGTCGCGATCCCGTACAACGGGTCGGTGGCACGGCTGAGCTTCGGACCGGTCGCGTACGCCCGGGTGCGTCGCTGGATCAGCGAGAACGACTTCGACGTGCTGCACATCCACGAGCCCAACGCCCCGAGCCTGTCGATGCTGGCGATGAAGATCGCGCAGGGGCCGATCGTCGCGACCTTTCACACCTCCACCACGAAGTCGTTGGTGCTCAGCACCTTTCAGGGTGTCCTGCAGCCGTACCTGGAGAAGATCTCCGGCCGGATCGCGGTCTCCGAACTGGCGCGGCGCTGGCAGGTGGAGTCCCTCGGGTCGGACGCGGTGGAGATTCCCAACGGCGTCGACGTGCCCGCGTTCGCGACCGCCCGGCCCATCGACGGGTACCCGCGCGCCGGCGGCACCGTGCTGTTCCTCGGCCGCTACGACGAGCCGCGCAAGGGCATGGACACCCTGATCGGGGCGTTGCCGACGCTGGCCGAGCGGCACCCCGACCTCGAGGTACTGGTGGTCGGGCGCGGCGACGAGGACCGGCTCCGGAAGGAGGCCGGTCGCTACGCGAAGCATCTGCGCCTGCTCGGTCAGGTCACCGACGCCGAGAAGGCGTCCGCGATGCGCAGCGCCGACGTGTACTGCGCGCCGAACCTGGGCGGGGAGAGCTTCGGCATCGTGCTGGTCGAGGCGCTGGCCGCGGGCACCGCGGTGGTGGCCAGCGAACTCGACGCGTTCCGTCGCGTGCTCCGTGACGGTGCCGCGGGCCTGCTGGTGCCGATCGGCGACGCGGCCGCGCTGGCCGATGCGCTCGACACCGTGCTCAGCGACCCGGACCGCCGCCGCGCCCTCGTCACGGCCGGCACCGAGGTGGTCGCCGAGTACGACTGGCCGGTCGTCGCGGAACAGATCCTGCGGGTCTACGAGACCGTGACCGTCGGGGCGCAGGGTGTGCGGGTGGAGACCCGATGATGACCTTCTCCGCGACCACCATCCTGGTCCTCGCGCTGGTCGCCGCCGTGGTCGTCGCCGTCGGAGTGTGGGCGTACGCCACGGCGAACCGCCTCGACCGGCTGCACGTGCGCTCGGACCTGTCCTGGCAGGCGCTGGACTCCGCGCTGGCCCGGCGGTCCGTGGTCGCACGCGCGGTGTCCGCGGCGCTCGTGCCCACCGGGTACTCGTTCGGTGGTCCGGTGCCGGGGGCGTCCGACGGGCGGACCCTGGCGGCCCTGGCGGTGAAGGCCGAGCAGGCCGACCGCGGACACCGCGAGACCGCGGAGAACGCGCTGTCCGCGGCGCTGGGCGCGGTGCCCACCGAGGCGCTGCCGCCCCAGCTGGTGGCGGAGCTGGCCGACGCGGAGGCACGGGTGCTGATCGCGCGCCGGTTCCACAACGACGCCGTCCGCGACACCCTGGCACTGCGGACCCGCCGACCGGTGCGCTGGCTGCACCTGGGCGGCACCGCGCCGCTGCCGAGCTACTTCGAGATCGCCGAACGCACCACGGCCGCCGCGACGGGCGGGCTGAGCGTCGACGAGATGCGTACCTCCGCCCGGATCGTGGTGCTCGACGAGAAGGGCCGGGCGCTGCTGCTGCGCGGTCACGACCCGCAGTCGCCGGACGTGCACTTCTGGTTCACCATCGGCGGGGGCGTCGAGGCGGGGGAAAGCCTGCGCGAGACCGCCGTGCGGGAGATCTCCGAGGAGACCGGCCTCGCCGTGGACCAGGCGGCGCTGCGCGGGCCGATGTGGCGCCGGGTCGCGGTGTTCCCGTACGACGGCGAGTTGATCCGGTCGGAGGAACTGTTCTTCGCGCTGCAGACCGCCTCGTTCACGCCGCAGCGCAACGGCTTCACCGAGCTCGAGCGGCGTGCCATCACCGGTCATCGGTGGTGCACGGCCGCGGAGATGCGGGCGATCGCGGCGTCCGGCGAGGTGGTCTACCCGGAGGAGCTGCCGGACCTGCTCGGCGAGGCCAGAGTGGTGGTCGGGCGGGCCGTCGAGCCCGAGGTCCGTTCGATTCGCTGACCGGCCGACCGGCTGACAGGCGCGTCGTCCTAGAATTGAGGCACGCCCGGGCACGGTCCCGCTGGGTCGAGGACCCGGCGGATCGTGGCGCGAGTGTTCCCACACAGGTCACTACCGATGGAGTTTGCCGTGAGCACCGCAGAAACCGCCCCGACCACCGGCACGGCCCGCGTCAAGCGGGGCATGGCCGAGATGCTCAAGGGCGGGGTCATCATGGACGTCGTCACCCCCGACCAGGCGAAGATCGCCGAGGACGCCGGCGCCGTCGCGGTCATGGCGCTCGAGCGCGTCCCCGCCGACATCCGCGCGCAGGGTGGCGTGTCCCGGATGAGTGACCCCGACATGATCGACGGCATCATCGCCGCCGTCTCGATCCCGGTGATGGCCAAGGCCCGCATCGGACACTTCGTCGAGGCTCAGATCCTGCAGTCCCTCGGCGTCGACTACATCGACGAGTCCGAGGTGCTGACCCCGGCCGACTACGCCAACCACATCGACAAGTGGAAGTTCACCGCGCCGTTCGTGTGTGGCGCCACCAACCTGGGTGAGGCGCTGCGTCGAATCACCGAGGGCGCGGCCATGATTCGCTCGAAGGGCGAGGCGGGCACCGGTGACGTCTCCAACGCGACCACCCACATGCGCACCATCCTCGGCGAGATCCGCCGTCTCAGCTCGCTGAGCGACGACGAGCTCTACGTGGCCGCCAAGGAGCTGCAGGCGCCGTACGAGCTCGTGGTCGAGGTCGCCAAGGAGGGCAAGCTCCCGGTCACCATGTTCACCGCCGGTGGCATCGCCACCCCCGCCGACGCCGCGATGATGATGCAGCTCGGTGCCGAGGGCGTCTTCGTCGGTTCGGGCATCTTCAAGTCCGGCAACCCGGCCGAGCGGGCCGCCGCCATCGTCAAGGCGACGACCTTCTTCGACGACGCCGACGTGCTCGCCAAGATCTCCCGTGGACTCGGCGAGGCCATGGTCGGCATCAACGTCGACGACCTGCCGGTGGGCCACCGTCTGGCCGAGCGCGGCTGGTGACCCAGACGTAGCGACGTGACGTAGACGTACTGAGCGCACAGGCGCCACCGCTTCGGCGGTGGCGCCTGCGTCGTTTCAGGCACTGTCCCGTCCGGGGCAGGCTGCTCTATTGTCTACGTATGAATGCAGACAGTGGCGCATGCCGCGGGCGTCTGCCGGACGATCAGGTGGGCCTGGTCGTCGACGTCTTCCGGATGCTGGCGGACCCGACCCGCGTGCAGGTGCTGTGGGCCCTGGTCGACCGTGAGTTGTCGGTGAACGAGCTCGCCGAGCGCGTCGCCAAGCCCGCACCCTCGGTCTCGCAGCACCTGGGGAAGCTCCGGATGGCGCGTCTGGTGCGAACCCGGCGCGAGGGCACGCAGGTCTTCTACCGGCTGGGCAACGACCACGTCCGGCAACTCGTCACCGACGCGGTGTTCAACGCCGAGCACGCCGGCCCCGGGGTGCCCGCGCATCACCGTCCGAACGACGAGATCCGAGCCCTCCGCGACGGAACGGCGGTCGGGGGACCGGCATGACGCCGGCCCGGGATGTCGCGCACGGACACGGACATGGGCACGGCCACGGCCACGGCCACGACAACCGCCACGGATTCGTCCGGGAGTTCTTCGCGCCCCACAGCCACGACCCGGCCGACAGCGTCGACGACGCGCTCGAGTCCAGCACGATCGGGATCAGGGCGGTCAAGATCAGCCTGGTGGCGCTCACGGTCACCGCAGTGGCGCAGGCGCTGGTCGTGGCGGTGTCCGGGTCGGTGGCGCTGCTGGCCGACACCGTCCACAACTTCGCGGACGCGCTCACCGCGGTGCCGCTGTGGATCGCGTTCGCGCTCGGCCGGCGGGCGGCCACCCGCCGGTACACCTACGGTCTCGGTCGGGCCGAGGACCTGGCCGGGCTGTTCGTGGTGCTGATGATCGCCGTCTCGGCCGCCGTCGCCGCCGTGGAGTCGGTTCGCCGGCTCGTCCACCCGCCTTCGGTCCAGTACCTGGGAGCGGTGGCGGCCGCGGGCGTCATCGGTTTCGTCGGCAACGAACTGGTGGCGCACTACCGGATTCGGGTCGGCCGGCAGATCGGGTCGGCGGCGCTGGTCGCCGACGGGCTGCACGCGCGCACCGACGGGTTCACCTCGCTCGCGGTGGTGCTGGGGGCGGGCGGTGTCGCGGCAGGCTTCCCGCTCGCCGATCCTGTTGTGGGACTGCTCATCACGCTGGCAATCCTCGTCGTCCTCCGGTCGGCGGCCCGGGACGTGCTGCGCCGACTGCTGGACGGCGTGGACCCGGAACTGGTGGACGCGGCCGAGGCCGTGCTGGTAGGCGTGCCGGGGGTGCTCGGAGTGCGCAGCCTGCGGATGCGGTGGATCGGTCACCGCCTGCACGCCGACTCCGAGGTGGACGTGCCCGAGACGATGACCCTGGCCGACGCCCACCGGCTCGCGCACCGCGCCGAGTCCACGCTCGTCGGCGCCGTCCCGAAGCTCGGCTCCGCGCTGATCCACGCGTATCCCGCGCATCCCACGGGCGACTGACGGGGCAGAGCTGTTGCTAGCCTGACCAAGTCGGGTTGCCGAGAGAGGGAGCGCCATGTCGTCCATCGAAGAGATCCTCGAACTCGAACGGCTGGAGAAGGACATCTTCCGGGGCATCGTCGCGGACACGATGCTGACCCGCACCTTCGGCGGCCAGGTGGCCGGCCAGGCGCTGGTCTCGGCGGTGCGGACGGTGGACGAGCGGTACCGGGTGCACTCGCTGCACGGGTACTTCCTGCGTCCGGGAAACCCGACGATCCCCACCGTGTTCCTGGTCGACCGGATCCGCGACGGCCGGTCCTTCTGCACCCGCCGCGTCACCGGGGTACAGGACGGGCAGGCGATCTTCACCATGTCGGCCTCGTTCCACGTCGGGGACGTGGGCATCGAGCACGAGGACCAGATGCCGCCGGTGCCGGTGCCGGAGGACCTGCCGGACACCGCCGACATCGCGAGCGACGAACTGTCCTGGGAGTTCCGCGAATGGGCCAACTGGGACCTGAGATTCGTCCCGGAGGACAAGGTGACTCGGCGCACGGGGGTGCCGGCGCAGCAGCAGGTGTGGTTCCGCTACCGCCGTCGCCTGCCCGACGATCCGGTCTTCCACGTGTGCACCCTGGCGTACATGAGCGACATGACGCTGCTCGGCTCGGCGCAGGTGCCGCATCCCGACGCTCAGGTGCAGCAGGCCTCACTCGACCACGCGCTGTGGTTCATGCGCCCGTTCCGAGCCGACGAGTGGCTGCTCTACGACCAGTCCTCACCGTCCGCGGGGTTCGGCCGGGCCCTGACGCAGGGTCGGATCTTCGACCGGGCGGGTCACCTCGTGGCCGCGGTGGTCCAGGAGGGGCTGACCAGGTTGGTCCGCGAGGACTGACAGTTCGCCCAGATCGGGGGTGGTCCTGGTGTCCGCGCTTGCATCGAGTGCACGCCAGGGAACCGCTGGTGGCCCCGTCGGGCGATTCGAGTCAGGCACGCGGGATCGGCGCGTGCCAACTCCAACGGCGCAATCGTCGCGAGTGAGCAGTGGCAGTGCCGGCAGCTTTTCAGGCTTCCTCGGCAGCTGGTCGACCGGGGCAGAGGCTTCTCTGGGAGGTTCCTTGCTGGGCTGTACGGTGAGCCATGCCGTTCCCCGCGTACCGAGTGCTCCGCGCAGGAGCCTTCACACTGGTCGCGATCTTCTTGGTGGGCCTTGGCTACACGATGCTTGTCTACCGCAGCGTCAACGTCCTCACACCGCCGGCGAGAATCGAGTCACTGGGCAGGACGTACCTCCTGGGCAATGACGAGTTCAGTCGCGAGGAATTGAACCAACGCTACGGCCAAACGCACCGCGAGCACTGGACGCTCGAGCGAGTGGGCTTCCTGCCGCCCGTTCACAGCATTTATCAGTGGCAGAACGACGAAGTTCGCGGTGAGGCCACGACGAGCGCCTTTCTGGAATGGGGCAATCGATACGTCGGCTACTCGCTCTCTGGCGGCCCGTGATCATCCGACACCGCTTGATGAGGTGGTCACATTGTCGCCTCATTTTCGGGTCGGTCGGCGGCCGCCTCGGTCGCTTCCTCCGCCCGTCGATGCCGCGGTTGGCATCCGTATCCTCGTTGCCTGCAGCCGAGACGAATTCTGGAACTCGACACCGTGAACCCGGTGCCCACCGGCACCACGGCGTCGG
>NZ_JBFUJP010000064.1:0-28843 GCF_056401315.1 Rhodococcus sp. P4_F5
CCGCGCCCCGACGCCGCGGCCGCGTCGGCGCGCGACTGGTCCGGGCGCAAYGCGTCGGGGAGGGGCGTCGTTCCGGCGCCGGGGGCATGGCCGGTGCCCCCGCCGGCCGCCCCGCCGCCGAGCTGGCTGCTGCCCCCGGCCGATGCCGCGCCTCCGGAGTATCCCGACCCGTCGGCATCGACTGCGGTGCCGGAAATACCTGCGCTGCCGGAGTATCCACGTCCGCTGAACCCGACCGCCCGGGTTGCCGTCGATCCCGGTCCGCCGTGGCCGCCACGAGGGCCGCCCTCGCCGCGCGCACCGGTGACGTGCCCACCGGTGCCCTCGCCACGACCGGTGGCGCCGGGACCGGGTCCGACGACGCCGCCGGTGAGGGCGGAGACCGCGTTCGGTGCGAGGGACGTGGCGGTGGAGGCCGCGGCGCCCAGGCCGGAACCCGCGATCGAGCCGGCCTGCGACGCCGCGCCGACCACGGCCGGGTTCTGTGCCAGCGCGGCCGCCACCGCGGCGCCGGCCGGGGTGGTCCGGAAGTCGTCGAACGCACTGCCGGCGGTCGCCGCCGCGGGTCCGTCGCCGCCGGCGTCCCGTGGCCCGTTCGCCAACGGTGGTGGGGGAGTGAAGGGCTGGGGCGACGCTGCCGCCGTCGACGCGGCCTCGTACGCCTCCATCACCAGCCCGGCCCGCACATCCATGGCCCGGTCCGCGGCCTCCGCGGCGGCGCCAGCGCCGACCAGCGGCCCGCCGACGGTGTGCGCCAACACCTTTGCGGTCTTCACCGCCGCGATCTCGGCGATGCTGGGCATCGCGAGCCGGGCGACGGTGTGGGCGGTGGCCTCGGCGCCGGCCTTGCCCGCGGTGACGGCGGCCAGTGCGCCCGCCTCCTGCGTCCACGCGTGGAACGGCACCAGCTTCGCCAGCGCGGCGTCGGCGGCGAGGCCCTCCCATCCGACGCCCAGCTCGGCCACCACCCTGGTCATCGTCAGGGTCGCGTCGGTCAGGGCGGCGGACAGTGCCGTCCAGGCGGCGCTCGCGGCGGTCAGCGCGACCGGGCCGACGCCGGCGTTGAGCGCGGTCGAGTTCACGGTGGCACCACGCGGCAGCCAGACCACGCCGGTGAATCCCAGGGTCATGTCGGTGTCTCCTCGGGTCGGTGCTCAGGCGCCCGCGTCGAGCGCGGTGCCGAAGGAGTGGTCGAGGTCCGTGTATTCGGCGGCGTGCCCGCGCAGGGTGGCCGCGGCGGTGACCAGTTCGGCGATCCCCGTCGACGCGGCGGGCAGGAAGCTGTCCGCGACCGAGTTGAAGGCCGCGGCGGCCATGGTGGAGACCTCCTCGCTGCCGGCGGGCGCGAGGTGCAGGGCGGCGGCGTTGGCGTCGAGCGCGGACCGCAGACGTTGCGCGAGGGCCTCGAGTTGGGCGGCGGCGGAGTTCAGCGCGTCGGGTGAGACATACACGTGGCCTGGCATGGTCTCGGCCTCCTGGGGCTCGCGGAAAGGGTCCGTCAGGAGATTGGACGCGCTGCGCCGCGGCGCGGTTCCACGGGAGACACTGTCGGATTCAGACCGGAACGCCCACGCTCTGTACAGGGCTGGAAATGGATGAAGGGCACCTTCGGATCGTCAGATCGTCCGAAGGTGCCCCTCCTTCCGGGCATGGAACTTCTTGAACTCGGCGGCGATGTCGCTGCCGATCGGGTGCTACATGATGAAGCCGCAGCCGCTGTGCGACTGCACTTTGCGTTCCACGACCCGCTTCGGCAGCCCGGTGGCCGTGATGATCAGCCGCGGATGGCGCGGCGGTCGCGGTCCGGATCCGCAAGCATCAGGACCCCGACGGCGGCGACGGCGGCGAGGACGCCGATTACCTGGAACGCCAAGCTGTATCCGGCGGCTGGAGTAGCGGCACGGTCAACGATGACGCCAGTGGCATAGGGCGCAACGAGTCCGCCGACCGCCATCGTCGCGAGGAACACGCCCATGGTGCCGGCTGTCTGCTGAGGCGGGCACAGTTCGGAGATGGCGGCGTTGAGAAGCGGGAAGGCCATGCTCACGGAGGCATAGCCGATCGACAGGGCTATGACCGTCACGATCGGCACGTCGAAGAGGGGCAGAGCCGCCAGGATGGAACCGCCGATGAGAACACCGACGCACGGAACGATGATCCGTGAGGTTCGGGACCGCCCACCCGCTGCCATCGACCGGTCGGTCAAGGTGCTCGAGACGATCATCAAGACCAGGGCGATCACGGATGGAATCGCGAACATGGACCCAGCCTGCATTGCGCTGTAGCCGAGACCTTTTTCGAAATACGAGGGGAGCCAGGTCAGCACGACGGTAGTCAATGCGTAGACAAAGACGGTCAGCGCGGAGCAGCTCAGGAACGTGCGGGTCAGGAAGATCTTTCGCCACGGAACACTCGGCTCGGCGTTCTCGTCGTCGCCGTGCGACTTCGGCGACTTCCCCGTGTAGGGGCCTTCCTGCCATCCGATCAGCCAACATACCGACCATGCAAGGCCGAGGAAGGTCAACGCGATGACAGCTGTTCTCCAGCCGTAGCTGACTGTGAGATAGGTGAGGACCGGGGCGAGCAGGATCTTCCCGACTGACCCTGATCCCATGAGGAACGCTCCTGGCAGCCCGCGCTTGGCGGGTGGATGCCAGGAGTAGGTCGCTGTGTGCATGAGCGCGGAACTCGGGCCTTCGGCGAGGCCCAAGAGCATACGACCAGCGATGAGGGTGACCAGGCTGGCTGCGACCACCAGGGGCAGCAACACCACCGACCACACCGCGGCCAGGATCAGCAGTGCCCAGCGCAACGTCAGATACTTGTTCAACGGGCCCGCGAGGAAGCCCCCGATCGTGAACGTCAGGAAGAAGAGTGAGCCGACCATGCCGATCTGGGTGGAACTCAGCCCAAGTTCCCGCGCCAGTGGCTGGGCGATGATGCCCAGGATGGCCTTGTCGGCGAAGTTGACGACGTAGAGGAATACGACGAGCCCCGTCATGCTCCAGGCGCGTCGCCGGTTGTCGGCTCGGACTTGGGCAACTATCGGATCAATGGTCTGTTCAGCGGTCATTCGGTCATTCCTTCGGGCTAGCGCTCGGGACCCTCTTGGGCTGAAGTTCATGGATGTGATGCGTCGGCGGTTGCAGTCCTGGCGCGCCTCAACTGTGTTGCAGAACACGTTTCTGCTCACTGGAGGAGATTTATAGCAGAGGGGATGTCTGTCGGCAAGGCTCGACGTTCGCCAAACTGGACCCGGCGATCTGCAGGACGGATTCCTCGGCTCCGGCGTAATCGATCGATCAGATCGCTTGCGCGTTAACGGGTCTCGAGGCGGAAGATCCGAGCCCAGTCCCGGATGCTGCGGTGGATTCGACGCAGTGCGGGGTGCGGTAGAGCGTTCTCGCCGCTGGTTGTCGATCGACGGCCTGACGGCCGGGTCGGCGCGTCTCCGATCGCACGGTCTGCGAACTGGCCACTGGAGGTCGTGGTGGCCCGACGCCTTCGAACGGCCGATTTCGCACCGGTGTCGCGCGTTCACTGTTTCAGCGCCGCCCTCTGTCGGGTGGGGCCTCGAGGCGCTGGATGTTGCTGCTGCGTAGGTGGCCCCCGCGCACAGCCGGCGTCGGGTGCGCGCCCGGGGCTCGGGTCCGACCGGATCCACGCCGCTCGCCGTTGGAAGAGTGGTTGACTCAATCGGAGTCGCGGTGCAGAATCAATTTCTGTAAACCAGAAACTTTCTCTTGAAGTGAGGTCCTATGCGTGATGCGGCCGACGTCCTCGCCAACGTCCGGCGGGGCATGCTCCCCGCCCACATCTACAACGACGCCGAGGTCTTCGAGGCGGAGAAGGAGCGCTTGTTCAGCCGGGCGTGGATGTTCGTCGCCCACGAGTCGGAGCTGCCGCAGATCGGCGACTACGTCGTGCGCCGGGTCATGGACAACTCGTTCATCGTCAGCCGTGACCAGTCCGGCGAGATCCACGCGATGTTCAACATGTGCCTGCACCGCGGCATGCAGGTGTGCCGCGCCGAGCAGGGCAACGCCTCGCACTTCCGCTGCCCGTACCACGGCTGGTCCTACAAGAACGACGGCCGCATCGTCGGCATGCCGTTCCACAAGGAGGCCTACGGCGGCGAGGAAGGCTTCGCACGCAAGGGACAGCGACTGCTGCCCGCGCCCAGCCTGGGCATCTACAACGGGCTGATCTTCGTGTCGATGGACCCGGACGCCGAGCCGCTCGAGGACTTCCTCGGCGACTTCAAGTTCTACCTCGACTACTACACCAAGCAGAGCGCCAGCGGCGTCGAGGTCCGCGGACCGCAGCGCTGGCGAGTCAAGGCGAACTGGAAGATCGGCGCCGAGAACTTCGCCGGCGACATGTACCACACGCCGCAGACCCACACGAGCGTCGTCGAGATCGGCCTGTTCCGCGAACCGAAAGCGGAGAAGCGCAAGGACGGCAACACGTACTGGGCGGGCAAGGGTGGCGGCACCACGTACAAGCTGCCCCCGGGAACCTTCGAAGAGAAGATGAACTACGTCGGCTATCCCGACGAAATGGTCGAGCGCATGAAGGAGCAGTGGTCCCAGGAGCAGGTCGACGTCATCGGACGCGACGGCTTCATGATCTCTGCC
The DNA here is from genome assembly GCF_056401315.1 of Rhodococcus sp. P4_F5. Taxonomy (NCBI): domain Bacteria; kingdom Bacillati; phylum Actinomycetota; class Actinomycetes; order Mycobacteriales; family Nocardiaceae; genus Rhodococcus; species Rhodococcus sp. P4_F5. The sequence continues at coordinate 4,638 of NZ_JBFUJP010000064.1, forward strand.
GCCTCGGTGTTCCCGAACATCAGCCTGGTCCACAACTGGCCGAAGGTCGCCGAAGGCGACGACGTCCTGCCCTTCATCTCCATCCGTCAGTGGCAGCCCATCAGCGCCGACGAGACCGAGGTCCTGTCCTGGTTCGTCGTCGACAAGGAAGCCCCGGAGGAGTTCAAGAAGCTCTCCTACAAGGCCTACCTGATGTGCTTCGGCTCCAGCGGCATGTTCGAGCAGGACGACGTCGAGAACTGGGTCTCCCTGACCAACACCGCCGGTGGCTCGATGGCCCGCCGTCTGCTGCTCAACGGTCGGATGGGCATGCTGCACGACGACAGCCCAGTGGTGCAGCCCCTGACCGAAGACGAGTTCTGCGGTCCGGGCGTCGCGCACGTCGGCTACGGCGAATACAACCAGCGGCACCTGCTCAACGAGTGGGCCGACTACCTGGAGAAGCCGGCGCCCGTGCCGGCCAACATCCACGTCGGTGCTCCCAATGTCGACGGCGAGTGCAGCAGCGAGACGGCGGCGCAGTGCAGCAGCGAGAAGGTGGAGGCGTAACCATGAGCACCTACATCCCCATCGACTCCGCCAGCTCTCCGCTGGGCCAGGCCGCGTCGACGACGACGGCAGTGGGTCCCTCGCTGGCGTTCGACGATCAGCGGCACCTGACGGCGCACCGCTGGCTCGTGGAGGAGACCTACATCCTCGACCGGCAGGACTACGACGCCTGGCTGGACACCCTCGCCGAGGACATCCACTACTTCATGCCGATCCGCGTCACCACGGCGCTGGGTACCGGCTACGACACGGCCAAGGACATGGCGCACTTCGACGAGGACAAGTACTCGCTGAGCCGCCGCGTCGCGCGCTTCGACACCGGCCACGCCTGGGCAGAGGACCCCCCCTCGCGCCTGCGCCACCACCTGTCCAACGTCCGCACCTTCGCGACCGAGCATGAGAACGAGCTCGTCGTGGAGTCGGCTGTCCTGCTGTTCCGCAGCCGCGGCGACGTGCTGGAGCCCTCGCTGCTCTCGGTCGGGCGCGTCGACCTGCTGCGTCTCGAGGACGACGTCTGGCGGCTCGCCCGCCGGCACATCGCCGCGGACGAGTCCGTGCTGCGCATGCAGAACCTGGCGGTGTTCCTGTGAAGCCCTCCTGGGAGGGCGAGGCGGAGGACGCCGCGGCGGCGGCCCGGGCCAACTCGCGGCTCGGTGCCCTGCAGGACCAGCGCGACGGCGAGACCATCGTCATCGCGAACGAGTTCTCGGACATGCGGATCTCGAAGGTGCACACCCGCAACGGCGTGCGGCTGCTCATCGAGTCGCCGAAGTCCGGTCAGTGGATCACCCTGGACGCGCTCGAGCTGGAGGCCCTGACCTGGCAGAACGAGACGACGCTCTCGGCCATGGTCGGCAAGCCGTTCCAGTCGCTCATCGCCACCGAGGACGCCTCGTGACCGGCTGGCTCGACGGCAAGCGCGCACTGATCGTCGGGGCCGGCTCGGGCATCGGGCGTGGCGTGGTCGACGCCTTCCTTACGGAGGGTGCCAGCGTCGGTGTGCTCGAGCTCGACGCGGCCAAGTGCGAGGCCCTCGCGGCCGAGCACCCCGAGGTCGAGGTCGTGCAGGGCGACGCCACCAAGGCGGCGGCCAACAACGCCGCGGTGTCGGCGGTCGTGGACCGCTTCGGCGGGCTGGACGTCCTGGTCAACTGCGTGGGCATCTTCGACTTCTACCGCAAGCTCGAGAGCATCGACGCCGACATGCTGGACCAGGCGTTCGACGAGATGTTCGCCGTCAACGTCAAGTCGCACCTGCACAGCGTGAAGGCGGCGATACCCGCGCTGCGCGAGTCGGGCGGCTCCATCGTGCTCACCGAGTCGACCTCGGCGTACTACCCGGGCCGCGGCGGCACGCTCTATGTCTCGTCGAAGTTCGCGGTGCGCGGGCTGGTCACCACCCTTGCGTACGAGCTGGCGCCCGACATCCGTGTCAACGGCGTCGCCCCGGGCGGCACCCTGGGGACCGACCTGAGCGGGCTCTCGACGCTGGGCCTGACCGACAACCGGCTCGACGGCCCGGACCGGGCGAAGGAACTCGCGGGCCGCAACCCGCTGGGCGTCGCGCTCGACGGCCTCGACCATGCCTGGAGCTACGTATTCCTCGCCTCCGAACGGTCGCGCGGCATCTCCGGCCGCGTCGTCCACTCGGACGGCGGCATGGGCATCAAAGTCTGAACGCCGTGGTCCGCGCGACCTACTGAAGGAAGGATCCCAAATGGCAATTCTCAAGGCGAACCTCGAACTGTGCCAGGGCTACGCGAACTGCGTGGTCGCGGCGGACGACGTCTACGACATGGACGACGACGGCCTCGTGGTGCTGCTCAAGACCCGCGTGGACGAGTCCGACCGCCAGCGGGTCGAGACCGCGGCGAAGAGCTGCCCGGCCAACGCCCTCTGGCTGGAGGACGAGTGAGCGGCGGGGTTCTCATCGTCGGCGGCTCGGTCGGCGGCATCCGCACGGCCCGCGCGCTGCGCAATGAGGGCTACGCCGGGACCGTGACGGTCGTCGAGGCCGAGTCGCATCTGCCGTACGACAAGCCGCCGCTGTCCAAGGCCCCGCTCGACGGCGACGCACACGTTCCACTGCTCACCGCAGAGGAGGCGCGCGAGCTCGACATCGAGCTTGTATTGGGCAGGGCTGCAGTCGAATTGCGGCCGCAGGCCAATCAGGTGGTGCTGGACGACGGGGTTGTTCTCGGCTACGAGGAGCTGGTCATCGCCACCGGCGCGGCCGCGCGGCCATCGCCGTGGACTGGTCCCGACGTGCACGTGCTCCGAACCATCGCGGACGCCCGCGCGCTGCGCGTGAGCCTGCGGGGCGCGAACAGGCTGCTGGTCGTCGGAGCCGGATTCATCGGTGCCGAGGTGGCCTCGCTCGCCCGTAAGCAGGGCATCGAGGTCACGATCGTCGACCCGGCCCCCACACCCATGGCGCGGGTGGTCGGAGATGAGCTGGGACAACTCTTCTCAGAGCTGCACCGCGCGAACGGGGTGGACACGCGCTTCGGCACGACGGTATCCAGCCTCGAGCGGGTGGACGGTGGCATGCGGGCCGAACTCTCCGACGGCGCGAGGGTCCTCGTGGACGCCGTCGTCGTCGGTATCGGCGCGCTGCTGAACACACGCTGGCTGGAGTCCTCGGGCCTGGCGCTGGACGACGGCGTGGAGTGCGACGAGTACGGCCGCGTGGCCGGCGCCGAGCACATCTTCGCCGTCGGCGACATCGCCCGGTGGTACCAGCCACGGCAGGAGAAGGCGGCCCGAGTCGAGCACTGGACCAACGCGGTGGAGCAGGCGAACTGCGTGGCGCACAACATCTTCGCACCCGATGCCCTCGTCCCGCACGACCCGGTGGCCTACGTCTGGAGCGACCAGTACGACTGGAAGATTCAGCTGTTCGGCACCCGCGACATCACGGGCACCCCGGTCGTCGTGGAGCAGTCGGAGCCCTTCCGGCTTGCCGCGATCTGGCAGGACACGGACGGGCGGGCCAGCGGCGGGTTGACCGTGAACTGGCCTAAGGCCTCGGTCCAGCTGCGGCGCACCATCGCCGCCGGCGGCCCGGCCGACCTGGTCCACGCACAGATCGCCGGCACGGCGGTGCAGGCATGAGGCCCGGGGAACTCGACGAGCTCCGGGTGCTGGTGGCCGAGGGCTGCCGGGTGCTCGCCGCCCGGCAGCTGGCCCCGGGGATCTTGGGGCACATCAGCTTCCGGATCGACGAGTCGCGGATGCTGATCCGCTGTCGGGGTCCGCAGGAGCGCGGGCTGCTGCACACCACCCCCGAGGACATCCGCCTGGTGGGGTTCACCGGTGAGCCGGGTGCTGCCGGCGAACTGGACGGCGGCTACACCGTGCCGTACGAGTTGCCGCTGCACAGCCGGATTCTCATGCGCCGTCCGGATGTCACCTCTGTGGTTCACGCGCACCCGCACAATGTCGTAGCCGCCGATCTCGCGGGGCTGCCCATCCTGCCCATCGTCGGGGCCTACGACATCCCGGGAGCGGTGCTGGCACACGGCGGAGTGCCCGTATTCCCAAGGGCCGCTTTGATTCACAACCCTGCCCTGGGCGACGATGTGGCCGATTCCCTAGGTAATCGGCCGGTGGTGCTCATGCGCGGTCATGGCCTCACGTCCACCGGCGCGTCGGTGCAGGAGGCGGTGCTTCGCGCCATCTCTGTCGACGTGATCGCCTCGCTGTCGTTGTCCATCGTCTCGGCGGGCGGCACGCTGGTGCCGATCGGTGCCGAGGATCTGGCGGACTTGCCGAACCTGGGTGCTGGTCTCAATTTGGGCGCCGCTTGGCGCCACGAGGTGTCCCGGCTCGACTAGGCGCCTCGGGTGGTGTGACGTTGGCCCGTTCGGTATGTCACCGGCAGTTCTTTCTCGGCACCGTTGCCGAATTCAGTTCAGCTTCGTTGCTGATGTGGTCTGCCTGCCCGCGCGGCCCGCTCAGGCGCTCGCAGAAGAAATATCCTCTGCACAAGGAAACTTCTAAGTATCAGCCCAGGTTGAGCGACTGCATCTTGTGCTTATCGATCGCTAGTGAAGTCCTTGACTCGGCGGCCTGTGTCCCTGTTCAATGCTCGGGACCGCCGGTTCGGTGTGGGTCAGGTCACAACCCGAAGGGACGTACTGAAGATGTTGAGGAAAGCTGTTCCAGCCCTCGCAATCGCCTCGATGCTCGCGTTGACCGCTTGCGGTGGGTCGGACGGTGGAGACTCCACAGGTGCGGACGGGGTCAAGGCCGGGAAGGGTGTCAGCGATTCCGAGATCAATCTCGGAATCCTCACCGACTACTCCGGCCCGATCGCCCAGGCGGCAACCTCCGGCTCGATCGGCCTGGAGATCAAGCTGGATCAGGTCAATGCTGCTGGTGGCGTCTGCGGACGCCAGATCGTCCTGCACAAGATGGACACCAAGTTCGATCCCCAGATCACCACTCAGCAGTACCGCGCCATCTCGAACAAGGTTGTGATGATCCCGCAGGTGATGGGCACGGCCCAGCTGATGGCCATCAAGGACAGCATCGCCAAGGACGACATCCTGACCTACTCCGCTTCGCTGAACTCGTCGGCGCTCGAGCTCGAGGATGTCTCCATCTACACCCCGCCCTTCGAGGTGGAACTGGTCAACGGCCTTGTCTGGGCCGCGCAGAAGGCCGGCGCCAGCGCCGCCAACCCGCTCAAGGTCGGCGTCCTTGCGGCCGCGGACGAATACGGCACGTCGTACGCGGACGCGGTCAAGTTCGCCGCCAAGGAGATTCCCGGCGTGGAGGTCGTCTCCAGCCCGACGTACAGCCCCACCGACAATGACTTCACAGCCCAGGCCACCGAGCTGAAGAACTCCGGCGCCCAGGTCGTGTTGCTGGCCAACACGATGGCCCAGACCCCCGGCCTGATCGGCCAGTCCGCCCAGCTCGGTTTCAAGCCGATGTGGGTCGGTTACTCGGGCTCCTGGAACGCTGCGCTGGCCAAGCCGCTCGCGGGTCTGACCGACAACTACTTCATCTCCGCCAGCTACGGCGCCCTGAACGACGACGTCCAGGGCATCAAGGACATGAATGCCGCTCTGGCGCAGTACGCGCCGAACGAGAAGCCGAGCAACTTCCAGGTCGCCGGCTGGCTGAGCGGCGTGGCCACCGTGGCGGTGCTGGAGAAGGCCTGTGAGAACAAGGATCTCACGCGAGAGGGCGTGCTGGCTGCAGTCAAAGACCTCAACATCGATTTCGGTGGCATCCTGCCTGCCGTCAACCTCGGCACCGGCGACTCGGTCGTCAGCTACCAGAGCCGGATGAACAGCATCAACGCCGAGGGCCTGCTGATCCCTACCACCGACTGGGCCGAGACCGATCAGGCTCGCGCCTGGGGCGAGGCAAGCGGTTTCTGACGGTCGGGGACCACACGCCATTCGACCGATCTGATTTGAGTCAATGCTTGGCAAATGCCTCCGGAGGTGCGCGTAGGGGGCGGTCGACGGCCCCCCTCGCCGAGAGGCGGGAGGTTGGCGCCCCGGTTCTCGGGTGCCTCCGGAGGTGTTCGGCATATCTGACCCAGATGTTCTGACCATGTCGTCCGTTGTCCGTCGACCTACCCGCCCGGATTCTCTGGGCGACTGCTCTGCCCCCTCGCGCTGGGGCTGGGTCTGTCGGCGCAGCGCCGGAGATTTCTCTGAGTGGATCCCGGCGCCGGGGCTGAATTGGACGACCGTCCTGTCTGATTTCCGGAACTCTCCCTGCGTGACGAGGACCTGCATGTTTGGCAGAAGATCTTTCTGCACAGAGGATTGTAGACAGATATGTGCAGGTGAAAGCACTACCGTTTGGAGCTTATCGAGCGCTAATCAGGTATTGACGGAAGGGCTGCGGGGCTGTTGAATGCACTGGAGCGCTGATCCGATGTGCGTCACGTCACAGATTCCAAGAGGGGTATTTTGATGGTCTCGATGAAGGCGGTTCCGGTTGTCGCGGTCGCCGCGATGCTCACGCTCACCGCTTGCGGTGGGGCCGACAGCGGCGCCTCCACAGGCGCCGGCGGCGTCAAGATGGGCATCGGTGTGACCGACACCGAGATCAACCTGGCGCTGCTGTCCGACTACTCCGGTCCGCTCGCCCAGGCGGCCACCTCGGCCACGGTGGGCATGCAGGTACAGGTGGACGCAGTTAACGCCGCGGGTGGCGTCTGCGACCGCAAGCTCGTCCTGCACAAGATGGACACCAAGTACGACCCCCAGGTCGCCACGCAGCAGTACCGCGCCATCAACAACAAGGTGGTGATGATGCCGCAGCTGGTTGGAACGCCGGCGATGATGGCCATCAAGGACAACATCGCGAAGGACAACATGCCCACCTTCGCATCCTCGCTCAACACCGCCGCGATCAAGCTCGACAAGGTCTCCATCTACACGCCGCCCTTCGAGGTGGAGCTGATCAACGGCCTCGTCTGGGCCGCCCAGGAGGCCGGTGCCAGCGCCACCAACCCGCTGAAGGTCGCTGTGATCACCCCCGCGGATGAGTACGGCGCGATCTACGCCGACGCCGTCAAGTTCGCCGCGGACAAGATCGACGGAGTGGAGATGGTCGCCAGCCCGGCGTACACCCCGACGGACAACGACTTCACGGCTCAGGTCGCGGACCTGAAGAAGTCCGGCGCTCAGGTGGTGATCCTCGGCAACACGATGGCTCAGACCTCGAGCATCGTCGGCCAGTCGGCGCAGCTTGATTTCAAGCCCAAGTGGGTCGGCTACTCGGCCGCATGGAACGCGGCGCTGGCCAAGCCGCTCGCGGGCCTGCTGGACAACTTCTACGTGTCTGCCAGTTACGGCGTGCTCGCTGACGAGGTCCCGGGCATCGCGGACATGAAGGCGGCCTTGGCGGAGTACGCGCCGAACGAGCAGCCGAGCAACTTTCAGGTCGTCGGCTGGCTCAGCGGCGTGGCAACCCAGGCAGTGCTCGAAAAGGCCTGTGAGAACAAGGACCTCACCCGCGACGGCGTGCTGGCGGCGATGGAAGGCCTCGAGATCGATTTCGGTGGCATCCTGCCTGCCGTGAACCTCGAGGACGGCGACTCGATTGTCAGCTACGAGACACGGGTGAACCGTGTGGATGCCGCCGGGATGATGATCCCGGTCGCAGACTTCAAGGCCACCGACGAGGCGAAGGCCTGGGGCGCCGCGAACGGCTTCTAGCCGAGCGTCGAGGTGCCCGCTTCCCGGGACGGCGGGCGCCTCGACGCCGCACAAGTACTACCCATCGCCCGTCTGGAGCCCAAGTGCCACACAATGTTCGACCAAAGGAGTAGAAGGGGAAATGTCGCTCTTCTTACAGCTCGGCTTCCAGGGCATCGCCCTGGGAATGGTCTACGGACTGATCGCCCTCGGGTTCGTGATCATGTTCAAGGGCTCACACACATTCAACTTTGCCCACGGCGAGATCGTGGCACTGGGCGCCTACTGCGTGTTGGCCTTGATGGCCTTCATGCCCTGGGGGCTGGCGTTCGTCATCGCGGCCGTCATCGTCGTGGTCCTCGGGGTCCTGATCGAGGCGGTCTTCCTCCGCCGCATGGTTGGCAAATCCGTGACCACCGTCGTGCTCGCGACACTGGGCATCTCGATCATGCTCCACCAGGCGATCCTGATGATCTGGGGCGTCGGCACACACGGCTCGGCGGGCCCTGTCGGCTCCGGCACAGTGAATGTCGGCTCCGTGGTGTTGCCTTGGAGTGGCATCGTGACGATCGGCACCTCCGTTGTGGTCCTCGCCGGACTGGCCTACTTCTTCCAGAAGACCCCGTACGGACTGGCGCTCCGCGCGACCGCCAGTCATCAGGAGGCGGCGCTCGCACAGGGAATCGACGTACGGCGGATGTTCGCCCTCTCATGGGGACTCGCGGCCTTCCTTGCCGTGGTGGCCGGCGTCTTCCTGGCGTCCTTCCCCCGGGTCGTCTCGCCGTCATTGGGAATCGTGGCGCTGCTTGCCATCCCCGCGATCGTGATCGGTGGCATGGACTCGCTGGTCGGCGCGATCGTCGGAGGCTTGATCGTCGGCCTGATTCAGGTGATGGGGTCCTACTACCTGTCGGACATCGGGGGCGGCCGACTGCACGAGGTCCTGCCCTACATCGTCATGTTCGCCGTGCTGGTGGTCCGACCGTACGGACTCTTCGGCAGTAAAAGCGTTGAAAGGGTCTGACCGATGACAACAACTCTCGAACCCGCACCCGTCGACGACGACACCGCAGGTGGTCCGGCTGACGTCGTGCGGACCAAGAAGCGAAGCACGCGTGTATGGGTTGCGGTGTGGGTCGTGGCGATGCTGCTGGTGCCCTGGGTCGTGCCGTCCGACCTCTGGATGGGCGTCGGAATCTTCGCGCTGATTGCGGCAGTCGGCGCCCTCGGCATGCAGGTCATCACGGGATTTGCCGGTCAGATCTCGATGGGCCACGCGGTATTCATGGCGATCGGTGCCTACACCTCAGCGTGGCTGGGAGTCGATGTGGGACTGCCGGTCTGGGTGTGGTTGCCTGCAGCCGCTGTGGTTGCCGGACTCGCTGGTGCCCTCGTCGGTCCTGCGGCAGTGCGCATCCGCGGGCTCTACCTGGCGGTTGCGACGTTGGCCCTGATTTTCATCGGCACGTACGTCTGGGAGACCTGGACCAGTATGAGCGGTGGTGTCAATGGTCGGACGGCCCCTGCGGTCGAGATCAATGGGCAGGACTTGCTGGACGGTTACCGGTCGTCGGGAGGCGAGGAGATCCTGACCTCGTTCCAGGCTTGGTGGTACTTCGCGCTGGCAGTGCTGCTCATCGTCACCGTGCTGACCTGGAACCTCAAGCGCTCGCGGCTCGGTCGCGCCTTCATGGCGGTCCGAGACCGGGACATCGCCGCGGGCGTCGCCGGGATTCCTGTGACCAGGACCAAGGTCGTCGCCTTCGTTGTCTCCTCGGCCCTCGCCGGTGTTTCCGGCGCGCTGCTGGTGTCCTACATGGGCTACTTCACGCCGAGCCAGTGGACGATGATGGTCTCCGTCGACTTCATCGCCATGGTCGTCATCGGCGGTATGGGCTCGGTCGCGGGCGCGATTCTCGGCGCATTCTTCATCAAGGCGATGCCTGAGATGGTCAACGTGGTCTCGCCGTACCTTCCGTTTGTCTCGAAGGACGCGAGCGCCGACGGCGGCATCACGGCGCCCCTGCTCTCCCAGTTCCTGTACGGCCTCGTGATCGTGCTGGTCCTCATCTTCGAGCCCAAGGGTCTGGTCGCGCTCTTCAAACGACCTGTCGACTGGATCCGAGCCCGAGTCTCCGGAGGTAGCAAATGAACTCGCTGAACATTGACAGCCTCAGCGTCCGCTACGGTGCAGCCTCGCTGGCGCTCGAGGACGTGAGCCTCACGGTTCCCCAGGGCCAGATCGTCAGCCTCCTCGGGCCCAACGGTGCCGGCAAGTCGACGCTGATGCGCGCGGTCTCGGGTCTGCTCGGCATCCACGGCGGCGTCGTCGCCGCGGGCAAGGTCGAACTGCTCGGTAAAGACGTCACCAACGAGCGCTCGTCCAAGCGCGTCAAGGCGGGGCTCGCGCAGGCGCTCGAGGGCCGGCAGGTGTTCCCCGGCCTGACCGTGGCGGAGAACCTCGCGAGCGGCGGATACGTCCGGCGCTATCGCAAGGCACAGGAACTCGAGGCGCGGGAGCGGGTGCTGCACCACTTCCCGCGTCTGGGCGACCTGATGGCGCGCAAAGCCGGCTACCTCTCGGGCGGCGAGCAGCAGATGCTCGCGATCGGGCGGGCGATGATGTCCCAGCCGAAGGTGCTCCTGCTCGACGAGCCGAGCCTCGGTTTGGCGCCGAAAATCGTCGAGGATGTCCGCGACGTGATCGTCGACATCAACAAGGAAGGCACATCCATCCTGCTCGTCGAGCAGAACGCGGCAATGGCGATGGCGATTGCCCAATACGGATATGTCCTCGAAGGCGGCCGGGTGGTCAAGGAGGGCAAGGCGGAGGACCTGCGCGGCGACGCGGAAATCGCGGAACTCTACCTGGGTGCGTCGGCCGTGGACGCAGCCGAGCCTGCGCCTGCAGCGCCGGCCACGGGCATCGAAACCGAAGGAGCGATCCAGCATGTCTGAGACGCGTGCCGACCTGTTGGAGGTCGAGGACCTTTCCCTGAGCTTTGCCGGTGTGAAAGCCATTGATGCCGTGAGCTTCTCGATCGCCGAGGGCGAGCTGTTCTCCGTAATCGGTCCGAACGGTGCGGGCAAGTCCTCGTTGTTCAACTGCATCACCGGCGTGTACGCACCGCAGTCCGGTTCGGTGCGCTTCGCGGGCGCGGAGATCCTCGGGATGCCGGCTCACAAGATCGCGAAGAAGGGCATCGCCCGGACCTTCCAGAATGTGGAGGTCTTCCCGGCGATGACAGTGCTGGACAACCTGTTGCTCTCGCGGCACAACGCGATGCACGCGGGGGCCTTGGAGAACATGTTGTGGCTGGGCCGCTCTGCGCGCGAGGAGAAGGCCGCGAAGGAGAAGGTTCGCGAGGTCGCGGCCCTGATGCAGATCGAGCATCTGGCCGACACCCCCGTCGGATCGCTGCCGCACGGCACGCAGAAGCGCATCGAGTTGGCGCGAGCGCTGGCGATGGAACCGCGGCTGATCATGCTCGACGAGCCCGTCGCGGGTATGAACCACGACGAGACCGCCGAGATGACCGAGACCATCGTGCAGGTGAACCGGGACCTCGGCGTTGCCATCCTGCTCGTCGAGCACGACATGAAGATGGTCATGGGCATCTCGAACCGCGTCTGTGTCCTCAACTTCGGTCATAGAATCGCCCTCGGCAGGCCCGCCGAGGTCATCCGCGACGAGGCAGTCGTCGCGGCCTATCTGGGAGCTGCACAATGAGTGACGATCGTTTTGTTGTCTGTGGAATCGCCGGCAGCCTCCGCCGAGATTCGTGGAATCGCAAGCTCCTCGAAGCGGCGGCGAAACTAGCACCCGCCGATGTCGATTTGCGGATCACGGAGCTGCTGGGCGACATTCCGTTGTTCAACGAGGATCACATCGGCAACGAGGCGGAGAGCGTCCATGCGCTGCGCGCGGAAGTTGCGGCCGCCGATGCCTTGATCATCGCCACGCCGGAATACAACGGCGGCATCCCCGGCGTCCTGAAGAACGCGCTCGACTGGCTCTCGCTGCCGCTCGGCAGTTCGGCGCTCGAGCGCAAGCCGGTGGCGCTCATGGGCGCGACGCCCGGCCGCCTCGGCACAGCGCGCAGCCAGTTCGAACTGCGCCACACCTTCGTCTTCTCGCGGTCCCCGGTGTTGCCGGGGCCCGAGATTCTCCTCAGTTTCGCGCCCAATCACTTTGACGAGCAGGGCCGGCTGACGGATCCAATCGTCCTCGAACGGGTCGATTTGATGTTTACGCACCTGAAGAAGTACGCAAGTCTCAATGAATACGAGGTTGTCTAACCATGTCCGGCGCTACCACCAGCCCGACCGTCCACAAGGAATTTGTCAGCAGCGAGTCCCCGGGCGCGAAGCGCGCGGGGGCCGGCGGCTACCCGTGCCAGGGGATCTACTACACGCCGGCCGGCAAGAAGCCGCGCATCGCGATGATCGCTACGCACTACCAGATTGATTTCTCGGAGCACTACATCGCCGAGTTCATGGCTGCGCGAGGCATTGGTTTCCTGGGCTGGAACACCCGCTACCGCGGCTACGAGGAGCTCTTCAATCTCGACCAGGCCCTGGTCGACATCGGCGTGGGCGTCCGCTGGTTGAAGGAACATGCAGGTGTGGATCAGGTTATCCTGCTTGGCAATTCCGGCGGCGGGTCGCTGATGGCGGCCTACCAGGCGCAAGCCGTCGAGTCGTGCATCCGTCCCGCCCGAGATATGGAACCTGCGTTGGGTATCGACGAGCTCATCCCCGGCGACGCCTACATCTCCCTCGCCGCGCACGGCGGCCGGCCCGATGTGCTGACCTCGTGGCTGGACGCGGCCGTCGTAGACGAGAACGACCCGACGCTGACCGACCCCGAACTCGACCTGTTCAACCCCGAGAACGGCCCGCCGTACTCCGAGGAGTTCATCGAGCGATACCGTGCTGCGCAGGTTGCTCGCAACCACCGGATCACCGCGTGGGCCCGGGAAGAGCTTGCCCGGGTCACCGCCGCTGGCTACTTCGACCGGCACTTCGGTGTTCCGCGTACCTGGGCGGACCCCCGCATGGTCGACGCGACGCTGGAGCCGAGCAGTCGGCCTGCGGGCGAGTGCTACCGCGGCTCGACTGCCGCGGCGAATCGCGGCGACCGCGGCATAGGTGCCGGGAGCACGCTGCGGAACTGGCTGCACATGTGGAGTCTCGAAGAATCCCAGTGCCGCGCGGAAATGCACATGGAGAAGATCACTGTGCCTGCGTTTGTCATCAACCCTGACGGCGACACGGGCGTGTTCCCCAGCGATGCGGACGCGCTGTACAACGCCATCGCCAGCACCGACAAGCAGCGCAAGGACCTGCCGGGCGATCACTACTTCGTCGAGCCGGCCGGCGCCCGCGAGAAGGTCGCCGAGGTCATGTGCGACTGGATCGCCGAGCGCTTCCCCAAGGCGCAGTGGTGATGAGCACCGAGAACGACGAGCTGGGGCTCGCACGCAAGCAGCACTGGGTCAACCAGGTTGCACGGCACGCCTTCGAGCGCGGCGACCTGCCGGCCATTGTGTTCGGCGACCGCCGGATCATCTGGGCGGAGCTTCAGCAGCGAGTGGTTGCCGTCTCTGCCGCACTCGCCGAGCGCGGCGTGGGCCGCGGCGACCGCGTTGCGCTGCTGATGGGCAACCAGGCCGAGTACATCGAGATCATCATCGCCGCCAACCGGATCGGTGCTATTGCCGTGCCGATCAACTTCCGACTGAGCGTCGGCGAGGTGGCGTTCACACTCGACAACAGCGGGTCTGTCGTCCTCTTCGTGGACAAGCAGGCGAGCGCCACCGGAATCGCCGCGTCCGCGGAGGCCGAGGGCCAGGTCCTGGTCTTCCAGGTCGGTGAGGGCATCGACGAGAGTGCCGGCGGCGCAACGCCGTACGACGTCCTCGTCGCCCACCCCGGTTCGGGCGCCTCGATCGCCGTGACCGAGGAGTCGGCGCCTGCGCTGCTCATGTACACCTCGGGCACCACCGGACGCCCCAAGGGCGCCGTGCTGACACATCGCAACCTGGCCGCGCAGGCGGCCACGAACGTGATGGCGTTCCGCTTCGAAATGCACGACGAGGTCAGCCTCTGCGCCGCGCCGCTGTTTCACATCGGCACCCTCGGCTTGGTGGCGCCGGCGATCCTGATGGGCGCCACGATGGTCGTCATGCCCAGCGTCTCCTTCGACGCGGGCGCCCTCCTCGACGTCGCGGAGCGCGAGCGGGTCACGTCGACGTTCCTCGTACCCACTCAGTGGCAGGCGGTCTGCGACGAGCAGGAGCGGGTGCCGCGTGACCTGTCCAGGCTCCGTGTCAGCTCCTGGGGTGCGGCGCCGGCCAGCGACACCCTGCTCCGCAAGATGGGCGAGGTTCTGCCGGGCGCGGCGAGCCTCGCGCTCTTCGGGCAGACCGAGATGTCCCCGGTGACGTGCGTGCTGGAGGCCAAGGACTCACGCCGCAAGCTCGGCTCCGTCGGGCGCCCGGTGCCCGGGGTCTGGGCCCGCATCGTCGACCCCGACATGGTGGATGTGCAGCCCGGTGAGGTCGGGGAGATCGTCTACCGCGGCCCGGGGCTCATGTCCGGGTACTGGAACAACCCGGAGGCGACGGCGCAGGCCTTCGCCGGCGGCTGGTTCCACTCTGGTGACCTGGTGCGGATGGACGACGAGGGCTTCATCTATGTCGTGGACCGCGCGAAGGACATGATCATCTCCGGCGGGGAGAACATCTACTGCGCCGAGGTCGAGAACGCGCTGGCCGGCCACCCCGACATCGCCGAGGTTGCCGTGATCGGCAGGGCGCACGAGACATGGGGCGAGACCCCGGTCGCGGTGGTCGCGCTGAAGCAGGGTGCGGCGGATCTGACCATCGAGGCGTTGCGCACCTGGGCCGGGGAAAGGTTGGCTCGTTACAAGCTGCCGACCGAGCTCGTGCTGGTCGATTCGCTGCCGCGAAACGCCTCGGGCAAGGTCACCAAGAACGTGTTGCGCACCCCTGCCGTTACCCTACCTGCGTGACTGCAAAGGAAGATGCACCTCCGAATCGTCCGCAGTACCCGATCGAGTCTGTCGACAACGCGCTTCGGATCCTGTTGCTGCTCGGCGATCGTCGCAGCATCCGGCTGACCGAGGTGAGCGAGTATCTCTCGGTGGCCTCGTCGACTGCGCACCGGCTACTGGCGATGCTGCAGTACCGCGGGTTCGTCCGTCAGGTCGAGGGCTCGCGGGCCTACGAGCCGGGCCCGGCCCTGACGACGATAGCGTTCGCGGTCCTGCGCCAGACCGACGTTCGGGCGCGGGTGCATCCGGTGCTCGAGCGGCTCTCGGCCAGCCTGGGCGAGACGGTTCATCTGGCCCGGCTCGACGGGAACACGGTGACCTTCGTGGACTCGGTCGAGAGTGCTCGGGCGGTGCGTGTCGGGTCCCGCATGGGCATGACCATGCCTGCGCACTGCACGTCGTCGGGCAAGGCGCTGCTCGCCACGCTGGAAGACAGTGGGGTGCGCGAGCTCTACCCCAAGGAGAAGTTGACGGGCCTGACCTCGCACTCGATCACCAAGCGGTCGGTTCTGCTGCGCCACCTCGCGGAGGTCCGCCGGGTCGGGTTCGCCACGAGCGACGAGGAGTCCGAGGACGAAGTTGCGTCGGTGTCGGTCTCGCTCGGCGAGTACGGCGGGGCGCACTATTCGTTGAACGTCTCCACGCCCAAGAGTCGGATGTCTGACGTGACCCGCGAGGAGATCGCCGCCGCACTGGCCCAGGCGGTGGACGAGGTCGCCGCGTTCTTCCTGTGATCTCGGAATAGAACGAATCTTCCTGCGCAGCAAGGGTGAGGCATGGAAAGAGCCCCGCCGATCGAATCGATCGGCGGGGCTTTCCTTGATCGCGTCTCTATTCAGGCAAAGACCTTGCGAAGTTCGCCGGCGTCCAGGTACTCCTCGATGCGGCGGACCTTGCCGCCGTCGACGAACACCCTGAAGATGGTGGGGACGTTGACGGTCTTGTCCCCGATAGTCGCCCGGATGACGTGCTGGCGCACAAAGCCGTCCTCGAGGGCGGTACAGCGGGCTTCGTCGTAGCCGAAGTCGTCGTAGCGGGTGGGGATGCCCGAGAGGATACTGAGGTTGTCCTCACGGGACTGCTCGGCGTTGTCCCAGTTGTGCCAGATCTTCACGTCCGCGTGATAGATCTCGTCGAGGACGGCGATATCGCCTCGACTGAGGGCGGTGAACATCTTGTCTGCGAGCGCGAGCATCTCGCTCACTTCGCAGCAGCCCCAACCGGAGCTCCGAGGCCGCCGTCCGCGGTCCGGGGCGCGTGCGCGACGTCGTCCTCGCGCAGCTCGCGGGTCCACGCCGCGAACTCGAGCAGGATGCCGTCCGGGTCGAAGAAGTAGATCGACTTCACGAACGTGGAGTCGCTGTCCTCGAGGCTGATCCCGCGCTCGGACTTGTCGTGGTTGAGCATCGGTCCGGTCTGCACACCCTTGGCCTCGAGCTTGGCCTTGTACTCGTCGAACTTGTCGAGCGGGATCTTGAACGAGACATGGTTCATCGAGCCGTGTGCCGACGCGATCTCCTTGCCGATACCGGGGATGGCCGCGGGCGCCGCGATGCCGGGGGCGTGCGGGGCAGCGTCGGCGAACCAGAAGAACGCGATGAACTGGCCGCCGCCCATGTCGAAGAAGAAGTGCTGGCCGCCACCGGGCAGGGAGAGCGTCATGGACAGCTTCATGCCCAGGATGTTGGTGTAGAAGTCGACGGTGCGCTCCATGTCCTGACACACCAGCGCCAGGTGGCACACGCCACCTAGTTCGAATTCCGTGTTTGTCATTTCACATTCTCCTCGCTGTGTGTCGGCCATCTCGCCGGGCTCTCGGCTCGACGGTAGGTCCGAGCGTTCGGCTAGTCAAGATCTATCGATCGCTAAGTTGCGAACAGTGGGTGATCGTCGTGGTGACCGGAGCCCGGTGCCACCAGGCGGAACCGGATGAATGGGAGGCCGACTGCAGGCCGGGTGGTGGCGAAACGCTCTGGCGGATGCGCCATGCCCCACCGGGGGCGTTGGTGCGGGTCGGGTCAGCTGAACACGGCGCTGAGCTGGCCGCGGTCGAAGTACTCCTCAATGCGGTGGATCTTGCCGCTCTCGACGTACACGCGCAGGACCGCGGGGACGTTTACGGTCTTCTTCCCGACCGTGGCCTTGATGACGTGCTGGCGGAGGAAGCCGTCCTCGAGGGCGGTGTGGCGGATGTCCTCGTAGCCGAAGGCGTCGTAGCGGCCGGAGATTCCCGCGAGGGTCGCGAGGTTGTCCTCGCGGGACTGGTCGAGGTTGTCGAAGTTGTGCCAGACGGTCACGTCGTCGCGGTAGAAGCCGGCCACCGCGTCGATGTCGCCGTTCGAGACGGCGTTGAAGAACTGGTCCGCGAACTCGAGGATGTCGCTCATTGGAGTGCTCCTAACCAGGCGCCGTCGTAGGCGCTGAGCTTGTTTACGGGGGCATGAGAGATGTTGGTGTTGCGCAACTTGCGGGTCCGGGCTGCGTACTCGAGCGGGATGTCGCCTGAGTTGAAGAGGTGGATCGACGGCGCGCAGGTGGTCCCACTCCTGGGTTCTGCGGCTGCCTGCTCGCACTCGTCTTGTGCTGTGATGCGCATCGCTCGGATGTCTCACGAAGACCGTATTGCCGTCTGTTTGGTTCGTCAAGACCTATCGATCGCTAAGTTTCGAACGGATGGGTGTCCGTGCTATTGACGACGATCCATTCGCCATGCGACTCTGCTCACGCAGAGATTGCTTCTGTGTGACAGAATCGGCGCGTCGGAGAGGGTGTCGGAGTGACTGGTCGTAACCGTTTTGAGGCCAAATCTGTAATCGTCACGGGTGCCGGTTCGGGCATCGGCCGCGCGACGGCACTGGCCTTCGCCAGAGAGGGTGCCCTGGTGACGGTGGCCGACATCAACAAGGTGGGTGCAGAGGAGACTGTGTCGGCAATCGAGGCAGAGGGCTGCACCGCGCGGGTGTCGGTCGTCGATGTCGCCAACGCCGCTTCAGTCGAGTCGATGGTCGAGGAGGCGGTCGACGCGTATGGCCGCATCGATGTTCTCCACAACAATGCCTACTGGGCGCCGCTGAACCGCAGCGTCGTCGACACCACCGAGGAGGAGTGGGACCAGGCTCTGGCGGTCACCCTCAAGAGTGTGTGGCTGGGTTGCAAGTACGCGATCCCGCATATGGTGAAGGGCGGCGGCGGCGCCATCGTGAACACCGCCTCCACCGCGTCGTTCGTCGCGGGCCCCTCGTTCGCCGCCTACATCGCGGCGAAGGGCGGTGTGCTCGCACTGACCCGTTCGGTCGCCTACGACTTCGGCAAGCAAGGCATCCGGTGCAATGGCGTGGCACCCGGGCTTGTCGAGACGCCGGCCACCGAGGACGTCTTCAGTGACCCGGCCCGGGTCGGACCCATCCGCGCACATCAGCTCCTGGGCCGCCATGGCCAACCGGGGGAGATCGCCCAGGCAGTGCTCTTCGTTGCGAGCGACGATGCGGCATACATGACCGGACAGACCGTCGTTGTGGATGGTGGTCGCCTAGCCGGGTGATCGCGTGTCGGCGGGATACCGTGGTGCTCATGGAGCGGTCGGGACGAATCGGTGGGGAAGGGCTGGGCGCCAGGATTCGCGCGGCGCGTATCGAGCGCGAGGTCGGGCTCCGGCAGCTTGCTCAGTTGGTCGGCATGAGCCCGTCCTCTCTGAGTGAGTTCGAGAACGGGAAGAGTCTGCCGGGTCATGAGCGCTTGCAGGCTCTCTCGGCCGCGCTCGAGGTGCCGCTGGATCTGCGTCCGCCCGAGCCTGCCGGCCCGCTGTTCGACGACTGGCGAGACTTCGAGCCGCTGGACCTCCCTCCGGTCTTTCGAACGGCGCTGGATGTCTTCGTGGAGGTCGGCTACCACGCTGCCACCGTCAGGATGATCGCCGACCGGTGCGGCTTGTCGATGGCCGGCGTCTACTACCACGTGGAGAGCAAGGACGTTCTGCTCACCGAATTGCTGCAAGGCGCGATGGCCGAGCTGATAAGCCGATGCGTGGCTGCAGACGCCGAAGCGGATTCACCCGCTGAACGGTTGGCGAACCTGGTCGAGTGCGTGATCCTTTTCCACACGTACCGTCAGGCCTCGGCGGTGCTCGCGTCCACTGAGTTACGGTCGCTCGACGAGTCCGGCCGATCGCTGCACCTCCAGGCACGGACGCAGGTCCGGGACATTGTGCAGGCAGCAGTGGAGGCCTGCCGTGATGCGGGGCGGGTCGGAACCGTGCCGGCGTCGTCGACCGCCACTGCGATCGTCACGATGTGCGTTGCCGTGGCCGATTGGTACAAGCCTGGCGTAAGCCCGCCGCCGCACGAGATTGCACGGGAGTACACGGACCTTGCGCTGGCCATGGCGAGCGCCGGCTCGTCGGGTATTTCGCGCTCGCGGGACTGACGATGCAACGCCAGGGCGATTCGTCGGCTCCACGCTGCAGTTCTCCACGCAGTGTCGGGATGTTTGAGAGTTTCCGGGCGGCTTCAGTTTTCGGCCTGCGGGTCTTGACTTGCGTTGTTGGCCTGTGCAACTCTGAATAAGAGAGATGCTCTGCCATGCAGAACAATGCGATGTCTGGATGGTCAGTCCCACGCAGTGTCAAAGCCCTAGGTGCAAGTGCAGGTGCGTGAATCCCGCATCGTGGGCAGGGCCCTCGGCGTCATCGGTGGGCGCGAGCCGCACCAGTAGGACAACCGGATCTGAGGAGCGCGCAATGACCGCGATTGTCAAGGGGCACCCGTCGACGAATGACGACTCGTATCAGCTCAACACGACCACGCTGATCCGTCACTCGGCCCGCAACTACCCGGAGCGCGAGATCGTCTATCGCACCGGCGACGGGGTATGGGACCGCTACACCTACGGCGACGCCTACGCGCGCATCAAGCGGATTGCCAACGCCCTGACCGACCTCGGCGTGAAACCCGGTGATGTGGTGGGGATCCTGGACTGGAACAGCAAGCGGCATTTCGAGCTCTACTGGGCCATCCCGGGCACCGGAGCGGTGATGCTGCAGATGAACCTGCGCCTGGCACCCGAGGACGTTGGGTATGTCGCCACCCACGGTGGCGCGTCTGTCGTCCTGGTGGACGAGAGCCTGCTGAGCGTCGCGGAGTCGGTGGCGCCGTTTGCGTCGGAGGTCACCTGGGTGGTGATGTCCGACAAACCTCTCTCGGAGATCGCCACCACGTTGCCGAACGTCCGTCATTTCGAGGACCTGGTGGCGAAGGCGTCCCCGGAGATCGACTGGCCGATGATCGACGAGAGCTCCGCCTACAGCGCCTGCTACACGACCGGCACCACCGGCCGGCCGAAGGGCGTCTACTACTCGCATCGAGCGATCTACCTGCACACCCTGACGCAGGCCTCGTCCTACGGGATGAGCGCCGCCGACGCGGTCATGCTGATCACGCCGATGTTCCACAGCCAGTCCTGGGGTCTTCCGCAGTCTGCCGTCTACGTCGCGGCCAAGATCGTTCTGCCCGGCCGCTATTCGGCAGCGGACACGGACATGCTGGCGGACGTGATGATCGCCGAGAACGTGACGGTCGCGAACGGCGCCCCGGCGATCTTCCAGCCGATGCTCGACTACATCGAGACTCTCGACGTCAAACCGGACTTCAGTCGCACCCGACTGCTGTCCGGCGCCACCGAGCCCGCACTCTCGCTCATGCGTGGGTTCTACGACTTGACCGGTGCTGACTTCATCCATGCGTACGGGGCTACCGAGACTGCGCCCATGGCTTTCGTCAACTACGGCCGCAAGGTGACCTTGCAGGGCAAGGTGACGGAGGACGAATGGTGGAGCATCAAGCGCTATCAGGGTCTTCCCGCGGGCGGTGTCGATGTGCGGATCGTAGATCCGGAGGGCAACGACTTGCCGCACGACGGCAACAGCAAGGGCGAGGTCCTGCTGCGGGGACCGTGGATCACCGCGCGGTACCACAAGCTTGATGACGACGCCGACAGGTTCCTCGACGGTTACTGGCGAAGCGGCGATATCGGGACCATCGATCAGAACGGCTACCTCAAGCTCGCGGACCGGCTCAAGGATGTCATCAAGAGTGGTGGCGAATGGATTTCGTCGATCGACATGGAAAACGCGATCACGGCCCATCCTCGGGTGGCTGAGGCGGCGGTGATCGGTGTCGAGCATCCGAAATGGCAGGAACGTCCGGTCGTGATCATGGTGACCACAGACGGTGAGGACGTTGCGCTCGCCGAGATCCACGCACTGCTCCACGGCGCGTTCGCCAAATGGCAGCTCCCCGACACGATTCTGTACGTCGACGAGCTTCCGCGTACGAGTGTCGGAAAGCTTGACAAGAAGGTCATGCGCGTTCAGCACGGGGACCTCTACCGAGGCGCGTAGTTCTGTCCTCAGGCCCGAGCAGTGCGATTGTCGCACTGCTCGGGATTTGCTGTATCTGTGTGTTGTACAAGTCTTTTCGGCCTTTCGAGACAGGGATATTCCTTCTTCGTAGTAGAAACACTTTCTGATAGCCTCGTCACAGGAGTCGCTGGAAGTGGCTCGAATCACCTCGAAGTCAAGGAGACTCAGTTGACCAAGTGGATCGCATGTCTCGAAATGAATACCGGCCAGCAGAAGAGCCCGGTTCCCGATCGCCTGATCGCGCCCGGGTACTCCGTCGAGTCGGTGTTCACGGAGATCCGAGTGACCCCGATCGACGCGGTCGACCTCCTGCTCTCCGATGTCGTCTACGCGGAGGCTGCAATGCGGGCCGCTCGCGACGGGTGCGCCGGAGTTCTGATCGGCGGGGTTCCGGACTACGGTCTGGCAGCCGCGCGCGCCGCCTCCGATGTCCCGGTGGTCGGTAGCGGTGAGGCAAGCCTGCTGGCAGCAGCGGCTCTCGGCGAGAAGTTCAGCATCGTCACGATCTGGCCGGAGACGATGGACTTCGTCTACGAGCGTCTCCTGCGCGATAATCCTGTTGGACGGCAGTGCATCTCGGTACGCTACGTCTCAACCCACGCTGAGCAGAGCACTCTGGCTGATGAAGACAACTTCCTCACCCAGATGAAGGCCGGACGCGAGGACATCATCGAGCGCATCCTTGCCGAGATCGAACTCGCAGTGCAGGACGGCGCCAAGTCGGTCATCCTTGGGTGCAACTGCATGAGCCCGGTCGCCGAGATCCTCGCTGCCCGCTCGAGCGTCCCCATCGTGGACCCGACGACGGCCGGCTACCGCCAGCTCGAGACGCTGATCGAGCTCGGCTTGCGCCCGGCGCGGGATCCGCGGGTGCCGCGATCGGAGCGTCAGGAGCTCTTCGCCGAGATGGTTCAGGCGGCGGACGGCGCGCTCGGCGCCGATCAGGAAGACTGCCCGGTGTGTGTCCTCAATGACGACGGCACTGCTTCGTGCGATCTGCCGGCGAGCGTGCCCGCCGAGGCGTAGGAGGGGCAGCGATACATGAGTACTGCGTACACACTCGAATCAGTAGCTGCCCGAGCCGAAATCGAAGACGTCATCCACCGCTACTGCCATGCGACGGATCGTCGGCGTTGGTGGTTGATGGACTCGGTTTTCCACGAGGACGCAACCTGCCGATTGTCATCGATCGGCGGAAGCTGGCGCGAATTCGTCGCACAAGGCTCCGCACTTCTCGAGCCGGTCGAGGCGACGCACCACCAGGTCGGCAACATCTTGATTGCTTTCGAGGGGAGCGTCGCACACGTCGAGACGTATGTGACGGCCTTCCATGCCATTCCGCATGATGCGCCTGTCGGTGGTGGTTTCGGCGGCACGGGTGAGGCGTACGAAGTCATGCTCGGCGCTCGCTATATCGACCGATTCGAACTCCGCGACGGTCGCTGGCGGATTGCGGACCGGCGCCTGCTCGCGGAGTGGCGCAATCACCGTCCATCGCGAGAAGGTGGCCTTGCCGCTGTCTCCGGGCAGGCGAGGGGACAGCGAGAGGACGGCATCTCGGGATCGGTCGTCGAGGCCTGGCGCACAAACGATCTCGGTCGAGTAGACGCCAGTCGGCTTGTCGACCGCGCGGAAATCGCCGATGTTGTCAACCGCTTCTGCCACGCAGTGGATCGGAACCGATGGGAACTGATGGCGAGCGTATTCCATGAGGACGGGAAAACTGTCTTCATCGGAAACGAGCTGCCTTGGCAGAAGATGGTGGAGAACGCGCGGGTGTCGATGGGCTCCCTCGAGCGGACCCATCATCAGACGGGCAACATGCTGTTTTCCTTCGACGGTGACGTCGCCGAAGTGGAAACCTACGTCACCGCCTATCACCGAGTTCCGCCGACTGCTCCCTCAACTACGTTCTGGGACGGACGAAGTGAGGATTACGAGGGCGTTGCAGGTGGTCGATACATCGATCGATTCGAGCGCCGTGACGGCCGCTGGCGCATGGTCGAGCACCGAACCTTTGTCGAGTGGCGTCATGACCACGGCGTCGCGGAAGGCTCGCTGGCACAAACCCCGTCGAGCATGCGAGGCCAGCGTGGAGATGCCGACGCATCACTTCCGGTGATAGCCGCGCTGCTGAACTGATTGTCGTATTGCTTTGACGTGCAACGAATGAGCGCCGGTGAATCACCGGCGCCCATTCGTTTTCGGGGCCTTCGTCAGTTCTTCGCGATATCGCGACCGATGATCTCTTTCGTGATCTCGGTGAGCGTTCGGCATCTTGTTGCCCCGCTGGGCGGCCACGTCGGCGTCCCTCTTGTCATGGAGTTTTTACTTAGCGCTCGCTATAGAGGTATTGTGGGTCACTACAGACAGCCGAAGATTCCGGGAAGCCGGGCACCGTGCATCCGAGAGTGCGTCAGCTGTTCGGGAGGTCGAATGATCTTGCTGGGCAACTCGTTCGGATGAGTCAAATCTGATGCGACGAGCTCTCGACTCCGTCGGTATCGTGCGGACCGCCCGAACTTCCCTCATGTCGCCCCCTGAAAGAGGCCCGCATGACCACTCCGTCCACGGTCCATGACGTCATCATTGTCGGTTCCGGCCCCGCCGGATACACCGCTGGTGTCTACACCGCGCGCGCTGAGCTCGCGCCCCTTCTGTTCGAGGGAACCCAATTCGGTGGCGCCCTCATGACCACCACCGAGGTCGAGAACTTCCCCGGATTCCGCGAAGGAATCATGGGCCCCGACCTCATGGACCAGATGCGCGAGCAGGCCCTGCGCTTCGAGGCCGACATCCGCACCGAAGACGTCGACGCGATCGACCTGAGCGCACCGATCAAAACCGTCACCGCGAACGGCGAAACCTACGCCACGCACGCAATCATCCTCGCCATGGGCGCAGCCGCCCGCTACCTCGGTATCGACGGCGAAGAACGCCTCCTCGGCCGCGGCGTCAGTGCCTGCGCCACCTGCGACGGCTTCTTCTTCCGCGA